>DATENK010000440.1:0-9822 GCA_035275085.1 Verrucomicrobiia bacterium
CGGTTTGGCAAGCTGCACCTCATGTTGCACTCGGTGGCCTTCGCGCCCCGCGAAGCGCTCGAAGGCAATTTCCTGGACACCAGCCGCGAAGCCTTCCGTGTGGCGCATGACGTCAGCGCCTATTCGCTGGTGGGGCTTGCCCGCGCCGCCGCACCGCTGATGACCGAAGGCGGCAGCATTGTTGCGATGAGCTATTATGGCGCGGAAAAAGTCGTCCCACACTACAACGTCATGGGTGTCGCGAAAGCCTCGCTCGAAGCCAGCACGCGTTATCTCGCGTACGATCTCGGTCCGCGCAAAATTCGTGTCAACTGCATCTCCGCTGGCCCAATGAACACTCTCGCAGCCCGCGGCATCGCCGGATTCACCGACATGCTCAAGCACTACGAAGCGCACGCCCCGCTAAAGCGTAACGTCCTTCCCGAAGAGCTCGGCGCCACCGCTGCCTTTCTCGCGAGCGACGGAGCCGCCGCCATCACCGGCCAGGTCATCTACGTCGATTCCGGCTACCAGATCATGGGCATGTGAGCATGGATTCACACGAGCTATTGCGCGAAATCTTTCAGAAATGCAGCCCCAAAGAGGTCGCGGCTGAACTCGGACTTTCCATCTCGATGATCTACAAATGGGCCGAGCCACCGGAGACCAACGCGGGCAGCGGCGCCAGCAATCCTCTCGACCGTATCGAGGCATTGATCCGCTGCACCGACGACCCTCGGCTTGTGCAATGGATTGCCCAAAAGGCGGGCGGCTTCTTCATTAAAAACCCCAAGAACCAGCACGCCCATCCGGATTATCTCATCCCGGCCACCAACGAAATCATCCAGGAATTTGCCGACCTCCTTGCCGTGATCGCGACTGCCGCGGCCGATAATCACATCACCCCCGAGGAAGCAAAAAAAATCCGCTCGCGCTGGGAGGATTTGAAATCCGTCACCGAATGTTTTGTGCAGTGTTGCGAGGAAGGCAATTTCGCGCCGCTGAAGCAAATGCAATCGCGAGCCGGCAAAGTGCCATGAAGCGGCAACCCTTTGGGAAAGCGACAAGTTCCAAGCTCCAGGGTCCAAAAAAGCTCCAAATCCCAAGTTCCAAATTACAGTCGCGTGTTTGGGATTTGGAGCTTGGGATTTACTTGGAACTTGGAACTTGGACATTGGAACTTTAACTGTGGCCCCACAACTTTCCATCATCGTCCCGGTCTTCAACGAAGCCGACAACGTTCTTCCCATGGCGCGCGAAGTCGCTGCGGCGATGCAGCAAACGCCCATATCTTACGAACTTGTGTTCGTAGACGATGCGAGCACCGATACTACGTGGCAAAAAATCATGGAGGCCCGCAAAACTGACGCTCGCGTACGCGGCTTGCGGCACGTCCGCAATAGCGGCCAAAGCGCCGCGGTCTGGACTGGTATTCGCGGCACGCAATCGCCACTCATTGCTACGCTCGATGGTGACCTGCAAAATGATCCCGCTGATTTGCCGCGCATGATTACCGAGCTTGAGCGCGCCGATTTCATTTGCGGCAAGCGCCTGAAACGCAATGACACTTTCGTGCGCCGGGCCTCCTCGAAGATCGCACGCGCAGTCCGTACGCGCGCTCTTAAATCAGATTTCCAGGACACGGGTTGCGCGATCCGCCTGTTCAAGCGTTCCACCATCCAGGACCTCATGCCCTTCAACGGCATTCACCGCTTCCTCCCAATTCTCGCACATGCCAACGGTGCGAAGACCCTCGAAGTCGCCGTCAACCACCGCCAGCGCGTCGCCGGCGTTTCAAAATACGGCGTCTGGAACCGCGTCTGGCGCGGCATCTACGATCTCATTGGCGTGAATTGGTATCTGAAACGCCGCCTCCGTTCGGTTGAATACGAGGAACTTTGATCGTGACCATCACCGGCGTTTCCACCGCGGGCACTGCCTTTGTGTTCACGATCCAATTCTCGTCATCCTCCCGGCGTTCACGTGGATTGTTGATTAACGCTTCCGGATCTGACATCACACTGATGATCGACCCGGCCTCTTGCGCCACAAATATCCCCTCGAATTGAAACGAGCCATTGTAGGTCCACGTTCCCTTGCTCATCGACGCTTTCCGGGCGCGGTCGAAAACCAGTTCCTCGGCTGCCACTCGCTTCGTCGAAAAGCGGCCTTTCCAACTCACCTCGATAGTCAGCGCATCGCCCGCTGGAGGTTTGTCCGGCGCAAAGAAGTTCGTCTGCGCTCCCTTTCCCCCTAACAACAGCATCGCCACGTTGATCTCGTACGGCTGCACCTCGGTGCGCAATACGCTCTCGTGCACCTTCCCCTGGTTGGAAACCAAAAAGTATTCGGCAATCCCTTCCTTCATGTTCACCACCGCTGGAAACTCGATGGTGCGGTTCTGCTTGTGGACGCGCACCTTACCAATCTCGAATACGCCCGGGCTTACCTCTTTCTGGGCAAAGACGGACAGCGAAAGCAGGAATATGTGGAGTGCCGTGGCAGCGCGAAGCGCCGACACCGCTTTAGCTCCACGCCCTGGCACAGCCTTTGCACCCCCATTCACGATATGTGCGCCGCAACCAAAGCGGTGTTGCCGCTTCGCTCTGCCAGCGCCGACCATATCCAGCAATCGCACAATCCCAATAGATTCCAGCGCAAATTCATTTGCGAGATTTCTTTGCGCGTCTTAACGTTCGGCACGCAAATCCACGCGCGGATTTGATGCAGTTATATGACCAGCAAGCCGCTGCCACAAAGCGAAGTCACTGATTTGATCGTCGGTCTTAACCGCCTTGCCCGTAACATTTGGTGGACTTGGGACCAGGAAGCGCAGGAAGTTTTCCAGGAACTTTCGCCGCGCGGCTGGCAGAACCTTTACCATAACGCCGTTGCGGTCCTCCACGAAGTCTCGGACTACGAATTGCGCGTCCGCCTGCAGGACCCCGAATTCGCCGAGCGGGTGCGCCACGTGCTGGACACCTTTGACGCGTACCTCAAAGAGAAGCAGACTTGGGGACAACAGAATGCAGCATCGTTGCTAAAGAACCCCGTCGCGTATTTCACCGCCGAGTTTGGCTTCCACGAAACGCTGCCTATCGCCGCGGGCGGGCTAGGGGTCCTCGCGGGCGATCACGCCAAATCCGCAAGCGATCTCGGCCTCGGCTTTGTCGGTGTCAGCCTGTTTTATCGCGAGGGTTATTTCCAACAATCAATCAATCACGACAATTGGCAGGTGGACTATTACACGCTGCTCAATCCGCGCAACCTCCCTATCGAGCCGGTCCTCGACGCCAACGGCGAGCCAGTCGTCTGCGAGATCGAGATCGCCATGAACAAGGTCCTGTTCAAGGCATGGCAGGTGAACGTCGGGCGTGTAAAAGCGTATCTGCTCGATACTAACCTTCCGGAAAACGAACAGCATTTCCGCGATCTTACGCTCCGCGTTTACGGCGGCGATAGCACCACGCGCATTATGCAGGAAATGGTGCTCGGCATCGGCGGGGTCAAGTGGCTCCGCAAACTCGGTATTCAGCCTTCGGTCTTCCACATGAACGAAGGACACGCCGCCTTTCTTGCGCTCGAACTCATGCGCGAGAAAATGGCCAAGGGCAAAAGCTTCGCCGATGCCCTGACCGCCACTCGCTCCGAATGTCATTTCACCACTCACACACCCGTCGAGGCCGGCCATGATCGCTTCAGTCCCAGCCTGATTCAGTATGCACTCACGCCCGCCATCAAGTCCCTCAATACCCCGTTAGATAAAGTGCTCGCGCTCGGCCGCGTAAATCCGACGAATCAGGACGAATCTTTCTGCATGACCGTCCTCGCGCTGAAAGCCTCCAAATCCGCCAACGGCGTCAGCGAACTGCACGGCCAGGTCAGCCGCCAGATGTGGCACGTCCTTTATCCCGACCGAAAAATTGCCGACGTGCCGATCGGTCATATCACCAATGGCATTCATCTCATGGGCTGGATGAAGGGTCCCGTGCGGCGTTTTTGGCGCAAGAAACTTGCGGACGAAATGGCGGCCGACGAAGGCACTACGCATTATGGCGAGGGCCACGCCTTTTGGCTTAAGAAGGGCCAGGAATCATGGGAGCAGATCGTCAATTGCAATGAGTTCTGGCATCGCATGGCCGATCCCTCCTTCATTTCCGACGAGGAACTTTGGGCCTTGCGTTATAAGTTACGCCGTGAGTTGATCGAGTTCACTCGCCGCCGTCTGCTCCTTCAGGGCGCGCGGCTTACTCAGGGCGACTTCATCGCCTTCGATCACCTTTTGAATCCGGACGCGCTTACGATCGGGTTCGCCCGCCGTTTCGCCACTTATAAACGTGCCCCGCTCATTTTCCAAAAATACGAAGAGATCGTTCGCCTCGTCCACGACCGTCAGCGTCCCATTCAATTCATCTATGCTGGCAAGGCCCACCCGCGCGACGACGAAGGCAAGCGTTACATCCAGCAAATCATCCATCTCTCGAAGTTCAGCGAACTGAAAGGTTCGCTCGTGTTCATCGAAGGTTATGACGTTCACGTGGCGCGTCAGATGGTTTCAGGCTGCGATGTATGGCTGAACAATCCGCGGCGCCCGCTCGAAGCTTCCGGCACCAGCGGTCAGAAAGCCGGTTGCCATGGCTGCCTTAACTTCAGCATTCTCGACGGTTGGTGGCGCGAAGGGTACGACGGTAGCAATGGGTTCGCCATCGGCGCCGATAGCCATCCGGACTCCATTGAAGAACAGGACCGTACTGACGCGGAGAATCTTTATCACGCCCTGACGCAGGAAGTGATCCCACTCTTCTTCGACCGCGACACCAACGGCATTCCGCGCGCCTGGATCAAGAAAATCCGTAGCGCCATGTCCACCCTCGTCCCCCAATTCAATACCTGGCGCATGGTCCAGGAATACACCACCAAGTACTACCTGGCGAAATCCTGACGGCACTCCACACGAGAACTACCTTTCCCAACCCTTCGCCCGCTTCACTGCTTCCATCCATCGATTCAACAACCCATCCCGCGTTGCCGCTGTCATCGCCGGTTCAAAGCGCTGATCCACCTTCCATACCGCCCCCAGCTCCTTTTTATCTTTCCACACACCCACGGCCAGCCCCGCCAGACACCCGGCGCCCCAGGCAGTTGTTTCCGATGTCTTGGGCCGCACCACCGGTACTCCAATTAGGTCCGCCTGGAATTGCATAAGTAAATTATTCAACGAAGCGCCCCCATCCACGCGCAATTCTTTGATCTTGATCCGCGTGTCTTTCTCCATCGCATGCAGCACTTCCCACGTTTGGAACGCGATGCTCTCCAGCGCCGCCCGTGCCAAATGCTTCGTGGTGACGCCGCGCGTCAGTCCGAGAATCGTGCCCCGCGCGTACGCGTCCCAGTGCGGCGCGCCGAGCCCCGAAAATGCCGGCACGAAAACCACTCCGCCTGAGTCCGGCACCTGCGATGCCAGCAATTCCGAATCTTTCGACGAACGGATTATTCCTAATCCATCGCGCAGCCATTGAACCACTGCGCCTGCGATAAACACGCTGCCTTCCAGTGCATATTCGGTCGAGGCGCGCAACTTCCATGCGACTGTTGTCAGCAGATTGTTTCGCGACACCGGCTGCTTCCTCCCGGTATTCATGAGCATGAAGCATCCGGTCCCATAAGTATTTTTCACCATCCCCGGTTGGAAACAGCACTGGCCGAAGAGCGCCGCCTGCTGGTCACCCGCGACACCCGCAATCGGAATGCCCGCCATCTCACCGGTCGTTTCACCTACAACCTCACTTGATCCTTTCACCGCCGGCAGCAATTCCGACGGTATCTTCAGCGGCTTTAGCAAAGCATCATCCCAATTGGTGGTCGCGATATTGAAGAGCATTGTCCGCGAGGCGTTCGACGCGTCCGTTACATGCGCTTTGCCGCCCGTCAGTTTCCAGATCAGCCATGAATCAATCGTGCCGAACGCCAGCTCCCCGGCCTCCGCTCGCTCTCGTGCGCCTCGCACATTGTCCAGCAGCCACTGGACTTTCGTCCCCGAAAAATAAGGATCGACCACCAACCCCGTCCTTTTCTGGATCTTGCGCGCGTCGCGTCCCTTGCGCAATCGATCGCAAATTCCCGCCGTGCGCCGGTCCTGCCAAACGATCGCGCGCGAGATTGGCGCACCGCTCTTGCGATCCCAAATGACGGTCGTCTCGCGCTGATTGGTGATGCCAAGCGCCGCGATGTCCGTGGCTTTCAAATTCGCCTTTGCGACCGCCTGTAGCGCCACCTCAAGCTGCGTGCTCCAAATCTCTTCCGCGTCATGTTCCACCCACCCCGGCTGCGGAAAATGCTGCGTAAACTCCTTTTGGGCCACCGACACAATGTCCCCTAGCTCGTTAAAGACAATCGCCCGCGAACTCGTCGTCCCCTGGTCCAGCGCAAGGATATGTTTCATCGCGCCAAGTCTTAGCACGCTTGCCTCAGGAATCAATCTGCCTCGTGGATTATCCAGCGTTCGCCAATGGCCGTGTCGACAATCGATTTGACAATCCACTCGCCCGCTTCAGGATCAAAACATGACATCAGGATTCCTCGCTCCCTTCGTTGCCTGCGCGATCGCAGCACTTTTGGCGGCTCCCGCGGCCAAGGCGGACACGAATGGTTTCGTTAACCTGTTTGATGGCAAATCGCTCGACGGTTGGCACGTCAGTGCCAAAACCGGTCATAGTCGCGCCAGCAAAAACCAATCGGGCGGAAAATGGGTCGTCGAAAACGGTGTTATCGTCGGGTCTCAGGACATTCCGGGCAATGGCGGCATCATTATCACTGACGAGAAGTTCGGCGACTTCGAGGTCGTGCTCGAGATGAACAACGACTTTGGGCTGGATAGCGGCCTCTTCCTGCGCAGCACAGAAGACGGCAAGGCATGGCAGGCCATGATCGATTACCACCCGAACGGCAACGTCATGGGTATCTATGGCGAAGGGCTCGGTGCGAAGCCCCACGTCCGGAACTACAACTTTCGCGGAACTCCCGAAGACATTCAGCCTGCCACCAATTCACCCGTTCCCCTTCCGGTTCTTCCTCAATCATGGCGTTATTTCTGGCGTCACGGCCAATGGAACGAGCTCCGCGCAAGGATTGTGAACAACCCTCCGACCATCGTCACCTGGATCAACGGAGTCAAAATCATGGAATGGACAGAAACGGAGAACCGCCACCCCGCTACCGGCGGCATCGCCCTGCAGGTCCACGGCGGCGGTGATCACACCAAAGAATTCGTCCGCTACCGCAACATCCGCGTGAAGCGGCTTTAAACATATTCGGAAAATAAGTTGTGTCGCAAACGTCATTATTTGGCTTGGGCCTGTGCTTTCCCTTGCCGCTTATTTGCTGTTTTGGTAGCCTCTCTTTTGCAGCACCCGATCGGTTGCCGCAGCGGATGCACATCGCAAGCCGCCTGAAGTTCAAAACCGGACGTTTTCGGACGAAAGACCCCGGGGGGTCGAACGTAGATCTTTGATAATCAATGACTTGCGACAGCACGATCCGAGGGATTGTCCGGTTTTGCTTCTAAATTTGCGGAGGCGATCGCTACCGGAGGCCGTGCCACCAACGTGCCAGTAAAAGAATTTTTTTGATTCGCGTTTATTCGCGTCCATTCGCGGTTACTTTCCCTTCGTTCCATGCCGAAGCCTGAATTCGTCCATTTACACCTGCACAGCGAGTATTCGCTGCTGGATGGCGCCTGCAGAATCGACCGCCTGATCGATCGGGCGGCCGAGCTCAAATTCCCTGCCTTGGCGCTGACGGACCATGGCGTGATGTATGGCGCCATCGATTTTTATCAGACGGCGGTCAAAAAAGGCGTTAAGCCTATTATCGGCTGTGAAGTCTATGTTGCTCCCGGCAGCCGCTTCGAAAAGAAAAACACCGCTGGCGGCCGTGACGTTTACCATCACCTCGTCTTGCTCGCCAAAAACGAGACCGGCTACAAAAACCTGATCAAGCTTGCCACCGATGCGCATCTGAAAGGCTACTATTACAAGCCGCGCATCGATAAAGAAATTCTGGCCGAATGTCGCGAAGGGTTGATCGCACTCTCCGGTTGTCTTGCCAGCGAAATCCCTGATCTCATTCAGCGCGACGATTTTAAAAAAGCGCGAGACACTATCGATTGGTTTAAGCAAACGCTCGGCCCGGACAATTTTTATCTGGAACTCCAGAACCACGGCATTCCGGAGCAAGCCAAGGTAAATCGCCATCTCATCCAATGGGCTAAAGACCACGACCTCAAGCTCGTCGCCACCAACGACGTGCATTATCTGGAGCGTGGGAATTGGCGTGCGCACGATTGCCTGATCTGCATCGGCACCCAAACGGTTCTCAGCGATTCCAAGCGCATGCGCTATCAGCCGGAACAGTTTTTCCTGCGCACGCCGGAGGAAATGGCCGCGCTCTTCAGCGAAATGCCCGAAGCGCTCGCTCACACGGTGGAGATCGCCGAAAAGTGCAACGTCAAAATCGAATTCGGTAAACTCCACTATCCTGTCTTCACCCCGCCTGAGCATTACACACGCGAAGGTTATCTCCGCAAACTCCTGGCCGAAGGCCTCTTTCGCCGCTACACCGTCAAAGCGCGGGCTGAAGGCAAACAGTTTATCGTCGAGAGCATCGAAGATCCAAAGCGCCTGCCTGCTCCTATCGAAGACGTACTCAAACGCCTCGACGAAGAACTTCAGGTCATCGAGAAGACCGGCTTCGAGAGCTACTTCCTGATCGTCGGCGATTTCGTGCAATATGGCCGCAGCATCGGCGTGTCTTGCGTCGCCAGGGGTTCGGCCGCCGGTTCGCTTGTCACATTCTTACTGGAAATCTCCAACGTCGATCCGATCCGCTATGGCCTTTTGTTCGAGCGCTTTCTTAATCCCGAGCGCGTAAACCCTCCGGATATCGACATCGACTTCGCGGACGACCGCCGCGCCGACGTGATCAATTATGTCCGCCAGAAATATGGCAACGATTGTGTCGCCCAGATCATTACCTTCGGCACCATGGGCGCAAAGTCCGCCGTTCGCGATGTAGCCCGCGCCATGGGGCTCAGTTACGGCGACGGTGACCGCCTGGCGAAAATGATTCCGGGCGAGTTGAACATGACGCTCGAAAAAGCCCTTAAGCAATCACCCGATTTCAAGAAAGCGTACGACACCGAACCGACCACACGCGAACTCATCGACACCGCCTTCATTCTCGAAGACCTCACGCGCAATGCCTCGGTCCACGCGGCTGGCGTGGTGATTGGCCCCGAACCGCTGGAAAATCTCCTCCCCCTCAAACAGGACGAAGACGGCGCCATCGTCACCCAATACGCGATGAATCCCGTCGGGGATCTTGGGTTGCTTAAAATGGATTTTCTCGGTCTGAAGACGCTCACCGTTATCCGCAACACGTGCGAGATGGTGAAGGAATATAAAGGCGTCGACGTGCCCATTGATAACCTGCCACTCGACGATCAAAAGACTTACGACATTCTGAACAAGGGTACCACCGTCGGCATCTTCCAATTGGAATCCGGCGGCATGCGCGACCTTTGCCGCAAGTTTCAGATCAGCTCCGTCGAGCACATCACCGCGCTGGTCGCGCTCTATCGTCCCGGTCCGATGGACCTCATTCCCGATTTCATTCAGCGCCGGCATGGTACAGTGAAAATCGAGTACGAACATCCGCTGCTCGAGGCCATCTCGCGCGGCCCGCCGCGAGGGCTAGCTGGCTTCTGCCACAAGCCGAGCAGGCTCGCCGAAGGGTTGTTGATGATCTCATGGTCTTCGATTAAATAACGCCCCTTGTGCATCAGCG
>DATENK010000441.1:0-2720 GCA_035275085.1 Verrucomicrobiia bacterium
TTCGCCCATGGCGACCACGCCTCCCATTTGTGCAGATCGTTGACTTGCTCGAAGACGGCTGGTTGCGGAGAAGCAATCGTAGCCGTGCGTACCACACGGTATTCGCCCGGTTGAACGGCGACAACGACGAGGAGGATGATCAGAACCAGGGCAAGGACAATCACGATTTTCTTTAGCATAGGTTTTCTGCTCCGACGCATAAAAGCCGAGTTCGAGAACGGGTGCAATGGCTAAAACCAGGGCGAAGTGTCGCAATTCTGGACGTTCCACTCCAAGGGTGTTCGAAAGCAGTGGCCAGTTTTTGCACAGGTTAAGCCCACATTTGGCGCAGAATCCAACAATGGAACGCAGAATGCTCAAGGGTTAGTCATTCCTTTGGATGGGACTTTTGCGAGAGCGAGCAGTATATGAACAAAAGTCTTACATTATTTTTATCGGTTCTGGTTTTGGGCCAACCCTTGGCGGTCCGCGCCCGCACCCACCGCTATCAACTCTCCGACGGCTGCGTTGTGACGATGGACGTCCAGGCCACCCGGACCGTCTTGACATTGGCCGGCCAACCTTTTGCGATTTACCAAGTGGAATGCACGCAACAATTCAACGGCTGGACAACCCTCACAAATTGCAGCTTAAGCGCCTCCGGCAATTTCACATACGTAGACAACAATCCTCCACCCATGTGCTTTTTCCGCGTCCTGTCTGCGGAGACTTTTGTCTCGGTCGGAGTTGAGGATGGTCGCATCACCGATACGCCCGGCAACCCAAACCAGGGCGCCTCCGTCAATGCCTCTGATACCAGCACCTCCGCATTGCGAGCCGGCGATGTTGGCGGGAGTGAGAAATTACATAAAGCGTTTGTCTCCTTCGACACTTCATCGATCCCGGACGGCGCCACAATCGTGAGCGCCACGCTGCGGCTGCGCCGTGGCACGGTCTCCGGGACAAATCCGTTTTTGACGCACGGCACGTGTTGGATGGACATCAAAGGCGGAACCGGTTTTTCCGGTAACACGGCTCTCTTAGCGACTGACTTCGAAGCCGCGGCGGACGCGACCCAGGTCGGCGCTTTGAGCAACGCCGTGAACGACGGCGACTGGTCCTCCGGCTCAATCAACGTCACCGGGCGGCAGTTCATCAACAAGACTGGCAAAACCCAGTTGCGCGTCTATTTCGCACTGCACGACAACGGCGACGGCAAAGCCGATTACATCGGCTGGTATTCCGGCGAGAACGCCACCCCGGCAAATCGGCCCGTGCTCGAAGTGCTTTATCGCTAGCCTTCGCTAAGAGTTACTTTCTCGTTGCCAGTCTGGGTCGTTTCTGGTGGGATCGTTCCTGTTCGTTGAACGTAACCGGAGAACCCAATGGTTCCTGCAAGCTTTGAATATTTTCGGCCCGAGACGCTGGACGAGGCAGTCGGGCTTTTATCAACTAAACAAGATGCGAAGGTCCTCGCCGGAGGCCATAGCCTGGTCCCGGCGATGAAGTTTCGCCTCGCGCAGCCTGCCGCAGTCATCGACATCAGCCGAATTACCGATCTCAGCTACATCCGTGAAGCGAACGGCCAGGTTCAGGTCGGGGCGATGACCACCCATCATTTGATTGAAAGCTCCGACTTGTTGCGCGAAAAATGTCCGCTTCTTTCAGAGACCGCGGCCAATATCGGCGACGTGCAAGTGCGCAATCGTGGTTCGATCGGGGGCAGTCTGGCCCATGCCGATCCCGCCGCGGATTGGCCGGCCGCTATTCTTGCGCTTGATGCTGAATTAGTCATCAAAGGTCCGAATAATCATCAGCGCAACATCCGGGCGACCGACTTCTTCGTCGACATCATGCAAACGGCGTTGCAGCCGAACGAAATCCTTGCGGAGATCCGCGTGCCCGTGACCGCGAAGTCAGCCGCCTATGTGAAGTTTGCGCAGAAGGCTAGCGGGTTTGCGATTGCTGGCGTGGCGTCCTGGATCGACAAAGCGACCAAGTCCGTCCGCATCGGAATTACGGGTATTGCCGCCAAAGCCTATCGCGCCACGGCCGTCGAAGAGGCTCTTCAGGGCCGGCCCTTAACTCCCGGCGCCATCGCGGAAGCTGCCCGTAAAGCCGCCCAGGGCGTCGACCCGCTTAACGATATACATGCTTCAGCCGCTTTCCGCGCCCATCTCGCCGAAGTAAACACGCGCCGTTCGCTCGAGTTGGCGAACTCGCGATGAAGCTCAGCGGCACTTACGAGATTAATGCGCCGCGCGAGAAGGTCTTCGCCGCCATCACTGATCCCAATGTCCTTCAACGTTGTATCGAAGGTTGCGAGAAAATGGTCAAAACCTCCGACAATTCCTATGACGCCCATCTGCGGCTCGGCGTGGCGGGCATTAAGGGCAACTACGTGGGCAAGGTGCAACTGCAGGACGTGAAGCCACCGGAATCCTACACGCTAATCATGGAAGGGAAGGGGGCCCCCGGCTTCGTCAAAGGATCCGCTAACATTACTCTCGCGGACAAAGCGGAAAAAACTGAACTGCGCTATGACGCTGATGCCCAGGTCGGCGGCATGATCGCCGCCATCGGCTCACGTCTCATCGAAGCCGTCGCCAAAAAAATGGCCGACGACTTTTTCAAAAAATTCGCGCAACAAATTGCTTCACCTCAGCGCTCCTCTTAATCAGAGCGTATTCAACACCTTCAGCGCCTTTTTCGCATTCGAAACCCGCAACACCAGCAAACCT
>DATENK010000442.1:0-3395 GCA_035275085.1 Verrucomicrobiia bacterium
GGAGCCGGACCGTTTCTGGCGCATCGTCGCCAAATATGGTGTGAACATTCTTTACACAGCGCCGACTGCGATCCGCGCGTTCATGAAATGGGGGGTTGAGTGGCCGCAAAAGCATGATTTAAGTTCGCTGCGTTTGCTGGGAACGGTCGGCGAGCCTATCAATCCCGAAGCCTGGATTTGGTATCATGAAGTGATCGGGGGAAAACGTTGTCCCATTGTCGACACTTGGTGGCAGACTGAGACGGGGGGAATCATGATCACGCCACTGCCAGGCGCCACACCAACCAAGCCGGGTTCCGGCACCCTGCCCTTCTTCGGCGTGCTGCCCGAAGTTGTCGACCACAAAGGCAAGGCGGTCCCGCCAAACACCGGCGGCAAGTTGGTAATCCGCAAGCCTTGGCCGAGTATGTTGCGCGGGTTGTGGGGCGATCCGGAGCGCTACAAACAGACTTACTGGAGCGAAGTCAAGGGCAGCTACTTCACTGGCGACGGCGCGCGACAGGACAAGGATGGCTACTTCTGGATCGTTGGCCGCATCGACGATGTATTGAACGTGGCTGGTCATCGAATCGGCACGGCCGAAGTCGAAAGCGCACTCGTCAGCAACCAGAAGGTTGCCGAAGCGGCAGTCGTTGGCCGCCCCGATCCGCTCAAAGGGCAGGCGCTAGTCGCATTTGTGACGCTGAAGGGTGGCGTGAAACCAGACCCGTCGGTGCGCGAAGAATTGCGCAACCATGTCGCCAAAGAAATCGGGCCAGTCGCAAAGCCGGACGACATTCGGTTCGCCGAGGCACTCCCGAAGACCCGTTCGGGCAAGATCATGCGCCGCCTGCTCAAACAGGTTGCCGCTGGCGCGGAAATCAAGGGCGACACGACCACCCTTGAAGACTTCAACGTGCTCGCCAAACTCGGCGCGAGTGAAGAATAAGCTCCTTGCGGCGGTTACATGGACGTTTGTCGTGTTGCTGTTGTCCGGCTGTACAAAGTCCGCAAAACTGGCCGCGCCACAATGGTTCGCGGATGTCACAGAAGGGTCGCGTTTGCAATTCGTTCACCAATCTGGCGCAAGTGGTAAATATTTGATGACGGAGCAGATCGGTTCAGGGGCGGCGTTATTTGATTATGACAATGACGGGCGCCTTGACGTTTACCTGATACAGAATGGCGGGCGTGCGACAAACCAATTGTTTCATCAGGAACCAAACGGCACCTTCAGAAATGTTAGTCCGGGTTCGGGCCTCGATGTCACCGGCCTTGGAATGGGCGCGGCGTGTGGTGATGTAAACAATGACGGGCGTGTGGACCTGCTCGTGACGGAATACGGCCGCATCCGGTTGTTCCTGAACCTCGGCGGCGGCAGGTTCACCAACGGTGTAAGCCTTGATAATCCACGTTGGGCGACGTCGGCCGCGTTCTTTGACTACGATCTCGATGGCTGGCTGGATTTGGTGGTTGCAAATTATTTGGATTTTGATCCTACGCATGAATGCTATGACGCGCAAGGCCGGCCGGAATACTGCGCCCCAACCGATGTGCCTGGCACTGCAACCCGTCTGTTCCACAATCGCGGCGGCAAAACGTTTGAGGATGTCACGCTCACGTCGGGGCTGGCACAATATCCTGGACCGGGACTTGGCGTCGTATGCGCCGACTTCAATGGCGACCATCGGCCGGACATCCTGATCGCCGACGATGAACGGCCCAATCGGCTGTTCATCAATCGTGGCGATGGGACGTTTGCGGAGGAAGCTGCCATGCGGGGCATCGGTCACGACGCGCTTGGCCGGCCGGCGGCGAATATGGGGATCGGCGTGGGCGACGTGAATTCCGACGGCCTGCTCGATATTTTCATCACCCACCTAACCGATGAAATGCACACCGTTTGGCTCCAAGGTCCGGCCGGTTTATTTCAAGACCGCACAGCAGTGGCCGGGCTGGGGAAATCGTCCTGGCGCGGCACGGGCTTCGGTGCTGTCATGGCTGACTTCGACAATGATGGGCATGCGGACCTGGCCGCCGTGAATGGAAGGATCAAACGGAACACATCTCATATCACAGCGGCGACAACAAATGCCACCGAACCTTTCTGGTACGGCTATCTCGAGCGCAATCAAATGTTTGCGAACACCGGTGGCGGAACTTTCCGGGACATTTCGACCGCGAATTCCGCGTTCTGCTCGAGCGCGAACGTTGGCCGCGGGCTCGCCTGCGGAGATATCGATAATGACGGCGCGGTCGATTTGCTGGTGACGAGCATCAGCGGGTCGGTGCGGCTCTATCGGAACATCGCGGGCAAACACGGCCACTGGGCGATCATTCGCGCCATTGATCCTGCTTTGGGCGGGCGCGATGCGTATGGAGCTCAGGTGACGATCCATTCAGGAAACTGGAAGGCCACCGGCTGGATCAATCCTGGCTATAGTTATCTCTGCAGCAATGATCCGCGCGCGCATTTCGGATTGGGCGCTCGCACACAAATTGATCGAACCGAAATCACATGGCCAGATGGGAAACGAGAGCAGTTTGCCGCCACTCCGTGTGACCGCATTGTTGTCCTTGAGAAAGGCAAAGGAAAATGAGAATCGTTTTTCTTGCCGCGCTGACAGGTGTTCTCTGCGGATGCGATCGGTCTGGGCAAGTGCCTGAACTGAAACTGACGGGCGTTGATCCTATTGTCGCCACACAAATCACCAACACAGTCGCCGAACTTAAACACAATCAGCGATCGGGCGCAGCATGGGGCAAGCTGGGGATGGTCTTAAAGACAGCCGGTTTTCCAACCGAAGCCAGGGAATGCTTCGTTCGCGCTGAAACGTTCGATACTAAAAATCCGCATTGGCCTTACTTTCAGGACACCATCGACAGTCTCCAGCGCGCCCTCGCGCTGCAGCCCCTGGACTTTTTGCAAATCCGCCTTGCGCAGTTGTACATGGAAGCTGGCCGCTGGTCTGACGCGTCAGAACATTTTCGCGCCGCAGGCCATTCGCTCGGCCTTGCGCAAGTCGCCTGCGCCCAGGGCAAATGGGAGCAGGCGCTGCCTCATTTGCAGCAGGCGCGTCAAAATAAATATATGGCGCAAGGCGCCACTGCTCTGCTCGCGACCGTCAATCTGCGGCTCGGCCGCGTCGGTGAGGCACGCGCTCTCTCCGCCCAGGCCAATGACATGCCGCCGGATATTAAATGGCCGAATGCGTTCGATGCCGAATTGAAGCAATACGCCGTCGGCAAACGGGCATGGATTGAACAAGCCCAAGAGGCGCTCGGTCAAGGGGACCTGCCCGCGGCGGGCCCGATCATTGAACGCCTCGTCACCCATTATCCCGGCGCCTCGGAAGGCTGGCTCTATCTAGGACGTGCTTGCGTGATTCAATCCAATCTCGTAAGCGCGGAGCAGG
>DATENK010000443.1:0-5706 GCA_035275085.1 Verrucomicrobiia bacterium
CTGCGGCATGAATTTTTTGGTGACGGGCGGCGCAGGGTTCATTGGTTCGCATGTCTGCGAACGATTGCTGGACCTCGGCCACGCCGTTTGGGTGCTCGACGATCTGAACTCGTTTTACGATCCCGCGATCAAGCAGCAGAACATCCGCGAGATTCAAAGCAAGGGGAAGCCGTTTGAGTTTATTCAGGGTGATTTGCTTGACCTGGACGCACTCAAGGAGCTGTTCGGCAGCGTGCGTTTTGATCAGGTCATCCATTTGGCGGCACGCGCCGGTGTGCGCCCGAGTTTGCAGGAGCCCGCGCTTTATCAACGCGTCAACGTAGAAGGCACGACGCATCTGCTGGAAATTGCGCGCGCGAACAAAGTGAAGAAGATCACGATCGCGTCGTCGTCATCCGTATATGGAATCAACTCGAAGGTGCCATTCTCCGAGGATGATCCGATTTTCTCCGCGATCTCGCCTTACGCCGCCAGTAAGCTCGCCTGCGAAGCGCTCGGCCATGTGTATCACCATGTGTACGGGATGGATGTGGTGATGTTGCGCTTTTTTACAGTTTACGGCCCCCGGCAACGGCCCGACCTTGCGATTCACAAGTTCGCGCGGCAGATCCATTTTGGGAAACCTATCCCTGTTTATGGGGATGGCAGTGCCGCCCGCGATTACACGTACGTTTCCGACACGGTGGACGGGGTGGTCGCGGTCACCAAAAAGGAGTTCGGGTATCAAATTTTCAATCTTGGCGAATCGCAGACGGTGCGCCTGACATACTTGATCGAGGTGCTCGAAAAAGCGATGGGCCGGAGAGCGGTGATCGATCGTCAGCCGCCGCAGCCCGGCGACGTGCCGATCACGTACGCGAACATCGGCAAGGCGCGTTCGCTGCTCGGTTATACGCCGGGAATTAAGATCGACGCCGGTATCCCGTTGTTTGTGGAGTGGTTCCAGAAAACGGTTCAATGACGAAAACGGAAAAGCTGGTCCGGGAGCTGATCGCCCTGCCGAGTGTCAATCCGGCCTTTCTTCCCGCGAATGATGCACACGCGGGCGAGAATCGCGTGGCGGAGTTTATTGCTGCCATCGCTACGCGCGCGGGATTGGAGGTGGAATTTCGGCCCGTATATCCGACCCGCTCCAACCTGCTCGCGACTTATACGCCCTCAGGCAAGCCGAAGCGCAAAGTCTTGCTCGCACCGCACATGGACACCGTAGGCGCGCCGGGCGCGGTCTTTACTCCCCAATTAAAGGGCAACCGTCTTTATGGCCGCGGCGCATGCGACACCAAAGGCAGCATCGCGGTCATGTTGTCGGCGCTGCTGGAGCTAACTGAATCGCCCGAGCGGCCAAGCCAGACGGAAATCGTGTTCGCCGGTTTGGTCGATGAAGAATCGTTGCAGGCCGGTTCGCGCGCACTGGCCGCGAGCAAATTCAAGGCAGACTTCGCGATCGTTGGCGAGCCTACCCGCTGTAAAGTCGTCACTGCGCACAAGGGCGCCGTCTGGCTCAAGCTGGAAACGCATGGCAAAGCAGCGCACGGAGCTAAACCGGAACTCGGCCGCAACGCCGTCTACGAAATGGCGCGGGTCTGCACGCTGCTGGAAACTCAATACACCGCGCAATTGCTGAAACGAAGGCACGCCTTGCTCGAGCACGGCACCATCAATGTCGGCGCGATCCGCGCCGGGCAGCAACCGAATATCGTTCCTGCGCATTGCAGCGCTCTGATAGATCGCCGCACTTTGCCCGGGGAAACCAACGCGAGTGTGGTTCGGGAGTTGCGCACCCTCTTTGGCGCGCATGGCCTTTCGCCCACTTTTTCCAGCATCCATCCGCATCCGTGCCCGGCATTGGAAACCGATCGCGCTCATCCGATGGTCCAGCAATTCATGACGCATGCGCGCCAGCGGAGCCCCGAAGGCGTTACGTTTTTCAGTGATGCGGCGGTGCTCGCGGCCGGAGGCATTCCCAGTGTCCTGTTCGGCCCCGGGGACATTGCGCAGGCGCACACGCCAGATGAATGGATCGACGTCGCCCAACTTGAGCAAGGCAAGACCGCGTTGCTAAAATTCCTGCAATCGCTCGAATGAGCCGTTACGCTTTTTTCCGCCAAACGGGCTGGATGCTTATGGCGACAGGCTTTGCGGGCGCGTTCGTTTTGCTCGTGCCGCCGATCCTGACGAAACCGCTGGATTTTCTGCCGTTCCTGCGTCCGAAGATCACCGGCGCCGAATTCGGATTGTTTCAGACGTTAATGGCCTTAGTGAGCTGGCTGAACATACCGTCCAACGGCGTGCAAAGCACGCTCGCACACCAAACGGCTTCGGCCGTCACACCGGAGTTGCAACGCCAGCTAAACGGCACCGTTCGCAAGCTCTTGCTTGGTCTAACTGGCATTTGGTTGTTGGCCGTGAGTCTGACACTGGTGTTCCAGAATGTCCTGATGCGCGACTTCAAGGTTTATCACCCGGCATCCCTTTGGGTTACGATGCTCATCGGTCTGCCTGTGCTCTGGCAACCGGTCCTTTCCGGCATTTTGCAAGGCCGCGAGAACTTCATGTGGTTGGGTTGGCAGAGTATCCTGAACTCGATCGCGCGCGTGGTGGCAATATTCGTGTTCGTTCGCTTAATGGGTGTGCACGTGACGGGGGCGATGGCCGGAGTGTTCGCGGGCTCCTGCACCAGCCTTGCGATTTCGTTCTGGCAGTCGCGGTCATTGCTGCGCGGTCCCGCGGCTCCCGTGGATTGGAGCGCCTGGTTGCGACGGCTGATTCCATTAACGCTCGGCCTGGGCGCTGCGGCATTTATGGTCAGCGCCGACTTGGTTTTTGTGCGCCGATATTTTGCGGAGGAGCAAAGTGGGTTGTATTCCGCGGTGGCGGTGATCGGCCGGGCGCTGATGTTCCTGATTGTCCCTATGACGCAAGTGATGTTTCCAAAAGTTGTTCAGGCTGCCGCCAAATTGGAGCGGACGGATGTCATGGCGCAGGCACTGGCGGCGACCGGCTTGATTGGCGCAGCCGCGGCTGCCGGTTGCACACTGTTTCCTGAGTTGCCGATTCGTGTCCTGTTTCCGCCGGAAGTGCTTACCGCAAAATCACTGGTGGCGGTTTATGCCTGGTGCATGATTCCAATGACGCTGTCCAACGTATTAGTAAATAATTTGATGGCGCGGCAACATTATCATTCCGTGCCGTGGCTGGTGGCGGTAGCGGCGGCGTATGGCGGAGCGCTGGTGATGGTGGCAACGCGCATGAATACGTCGGCTTCTCTGGAGGCCTTTCGCGCGATCGTTTTAACCTTTGGCCTGTTCAGCGTGTTGATGCTGGCGATCACGGTTTGGTTCACGATCCGCAAGCGATGATTTCGGCCGGGGCAAAGGCGCGGGCGCGCGGAGCTTTGCATATACCCACTTCTCGATTGGCCGCAGAAACCGCAGGTAGGCGGCGAATGGCGAATAAATGATCCGCAGGCGCACCACCGAAAGGAACATCACCAGCGACGTGCGGCCCAGAACGACGGTGGAGCCGAGTTTGTCGGTCCATTCCGTGGGTATCTCGAGCACGCTAAAGCGATTGCGACGCAGCGCATAGAGCAGGTTGATGTCGAAGGCCATGTCGGCGATGCGCAAGGCTGGATGGATCTTTTCAGCGGCTTCGCGGCGCATGAGCTTCGCGCCGCATTGGGTGTCGCGCACGTCGAGGGACGGGAAAAGCGTCCGCACGATGCGATGAAACACGCGGCTGGCGAACTGCCGCTTTTTGGTTTGGGCCTGGTGCAGGATGGACTTGGGGAGCCAGCGGGAGGCGATAATGCAATCCGCATCCTTCCAGTGTCGGATGAGGTCGTGAAAGGCGGCCGGAGCAGTTGCGCCATCGGCATCCACGTAGCCAATGAGGTCAGCGCGATTGGCGAGTTTGAAGCCTTCAATCAATGCGCCCCCCTTGCCGATAGGCGCGGGAAATTCCAGAGCTGCAACCGATGGATAATCACGCGTGACGCGATCGACGACACCGAGCGTATCGTCCTCGCAACCATTGAGCACGACAACCACGCTGAATTGGCCAGCATAATTGCGCCGGAAATATTCGGCGTATTCACGCAACACCGGCTCGATCCGCTTCTCCTCATTCTTTGCGGGTATGAGCACTAACACGCTGGGCTCGGTGTGCGGCACGGCTGGAACATAGTACATTCCCTGAAATAATGCAAAACTGGTTCCAACCGGCTGCCTACTGTAATCGCCAATTCTGGCACGAGAGATGCACTGTACATTGATATGACGAACGAATCGACAGATCAGATTCCGCCCGCCGGCCCGACGACGACGCGAGCAAGCCGCACTTGGGAAGTGCTATGCCACGCGATTTCTTGCATCGGCATTGGCGGCTTCATAATGTTCGGAAACGTCCTGGGACCGCTAATTATTTGGCTGATGAAGCGCTCGGAAAGTGGTTCGATCGAAGCCCATGGGAAGGAGTCGCTGAACTTTCAAATCAGCATGACTATATATGGCTTATTGTGCGTTCCGCTTTGCTTCATTTTCATCGGGAAGCCGTTAGTGACGGCGATTGTAATTACGAATGTTGTGCTCACGATCATCGCTTCAGTGAGAGCGAGCAAAGGCGAGTTTTACCGTTATCCTCTGGCGATCCGCTTTATCAAGTAACTACTTCTCGCCTTTGTTACCGGCCTTCTCCCAGGCGCGATAACCGCCTTCGAGGTTGTAAACGCTTTTGAAATTGAGGGCGCTCATCTTGGCTGAGGCCTTCGCGCTACGGCCGCCCGCCGCGCAATGCACAAGGTACGTTTTACTTTTGTCGAGTGTGGCAATCTTTTTGTCGAACTCGGGTGAGTTGAAATCGATCAACACGGCGCGAGGAATGTGGCCGGCCTCGTATTCTTTCGGCGTGCGCACATCGAGCACGATGTTGGTTTTTTCTGCGCGCATTTTTTCGAACTGCTCGACATTCAAGTTTTTGTAGTCGGCCGCAAGGGCAGGCGCAGTCATCAAAAGCAGCAACGACATGAATATTACAGCGGATTTCATGATGCGACCCTAGCATTACTGCCCGAAACGTTGCAAGAATTGCTGGATGGTGTTTGTGATTGATTCGCGTGGCGGGCTGTGGCTAATGTCGGCCTCACATGGCGTTGGCACGGATGACCATCCTCGGCAGCGGCTCAAATGGCAACTGCACTTACCTGGAAACTGACGAAACGCGCTTGCTGATCGATGCCGGGCTGAGCGGAAAACAAATCCGGCAGCGCTTGCTCACGATTGGCCGAACTCCGGAGGATTTGCACGGCATCCTGATCACCCACGAGCACAGCGACCACATCAATGGGCTGGTGGTGCTCGCGGCGAAGTTGCGCATTCCGGTTTATTGCAATCGCCATACGCGCGAAGCGATCGAAGCCGCGACCGAATCTACGATGTCGTTTCGGATTTTCGAGACGGGTGCGCGCTTTCCGGTCGGCGACGTTGAAGTGGAGACGTTCAGTGTGCCGCATGATGCTTACGATCCAGTTGGCTTCTTGATTCACACGCAGGCAGGCCGAATCGGGTTTCTGACCGACCTGGGATATGCCACCAAGTTGATTGTTCAACGTGTGCGGACGGCGAATGTGTTGTTGCTGGAGACGAACCATGACTTGAAGCTTTTGCAGGATGACCCGCATCGGCCATGGAGCGTGAAGCAACGGATCCT
>DATENK010000444.1:0-10104 GCA_035275085.1 Verrucomicrobiia bacterium
AGGAATTGACGGCGCGTGAGAATAACATCTTCCGGGCGGAACAGTTTATCCTGGCAAGTTAACTCGACCATAATGATCCCGTCTTTGAATAATTTGCGACTTCCCTGATTTTATGCGTTTCCGCAGGGAAAAACAAGGCCATCGTCGCTACCGACCGAAAGCGGGGCTTATGGCTGCATTGGCGTTGCCAAACGATAGAATCGCGTGCTGCTCGAGGCTGGATCGACGAGCGAGGCCGACCAGTTAGTCTGGCGACCAAGCACATCGCCTAATCTCGTCCACACGGGGGGGTGCAGAGTGTCAGACAACTGGATCGTATAAGTGCGGTTCGATACGGCGTTGAAACTGATGGTCGCGGGCCCTGCACCCTGGACTCGTTCCACCTTCAGGTAACTGGCTGCATCGCGGGGATCAGTTCCGGCGATATATTCCGCGCGGTTGCTCATGCCATCGCCATCGAGATCAGTATTGGCATCGCTGGCATCATTCGGGTTCATGCCATTAGCGCTTTCGTAGGTATCAGGGACGAGATCGCCGTCGGCGTCCGCCAGCACGGTCAGCAGGGCGATGTTCGTAACTGTGCCGAAACTGCCACCCGCCGGATTGACGATGCTCAGCGCAATACGTCCTGCGTTGTCGTTGGTGCGGACGGTGTAAGTTCGGGTGACCACATGTTGGAAGTTGGTCTGATCGGGAGTCAGAGCTACCTGGCCACTCGGACTGCGGAGAACACGCCAGCGCGTCGTGATCGGCAGTGTACCGCGGAGTTGGGCGCTGAACGTGAGTGTTTCGCCGGCGGCGGCGGTGATATTGAGCGGCGGCACGGGCGAAATCAGGGTCGGGTTAATCAGCACAGTCAGGCGGGCGGCCTGGCTGGTGATCGGACCGGCTCCGTCGGTGATAACGACGCGATACGTGCCATCGTCCACATCGCGGGCATTATTAACTACCAGTGTCGGACCGGTCGCACCCTGAATGTCCACACCTTTAAATTGCCATTGATACGTCACCGGAGGATTTTCCGAGTAGACAGAAACGCTGAATGTCGCGTTGCTGGTTTCGCGAACCGCTGTCGCTTGAGGTTGTGCGGTGATATACGCCCCAAGGACGACGTTCAATTGGGCGTTGCTGCTGGTAACGGCGCCCGCGTTATTGTAAACGGTCACGTTATAGAGGCCGCCCTGATCAAGTTGCACATTTTGAAGAACGAGGGCGGCATTGGTTGCGCCATCGATATTCGCACCATTGAACCGCCATTGATACCGCAACAGCGCATCACCCTGCGCGGTCACGGACAGCGTCGTGCTATCCAGAGCGACGGCGCTACGGCTGGTAGGCTGCGCCGTAATGCTCGGAGCCACACCCGGCACATATCCGCGGCCGGCACTGGGAACGGCGGCAGCCCAACTGGCTGGGTCGTTAGCGTAGGCCGACGGCGAGATGCGCTGCAACGAAGCGCCAGCACCATCGGCGCTGATGGCCCATGGAGCTTCGTCCTTGTAATCCACTTGCTCGACCATGATGTAGACAGGAAGGCCGTCTACATTATCCGCACGTTTCAATTCGATCTCATTGGCACTGTTATTGAGTTGTCCTTTGTACGGGCCAAAGATCGGTATGCCGGCAGGTACATTATATTTCTGGCGAAACGCGCCGAGCCGGAGTGAATCGGTCACGTCGAAATTCGCGATCAAAACAAAACCGCCCGCCGGGATTGTGACACCGCCAGGGAAATCAAAGTCAACGCCGCCGCGGAGTTGCCATGTATTTTGGGGAATCAACGGATCGAAGAGCGGGACATCGGCATTGGACGTGTTCTGCAACTCAATGAATTCCTCATCGGAATTGTCGCGGCCGCCCGGCAGGTCAGCAGGATGATAATTGAATTCCGAAATGATGACGGGGCCGACGCGCGGACCAGCATTTTGGCCCGGGAAGGTGTTCGCGGATTGCGCCACAAAATGCACGTCTCCGACGCTGTTCGTGTACCGACCAAAGGAGACGCCGTTGGCTGCCGCTCCGAAGCTGTAGCCATGGACGTACCCCGCCAGGTTTGTGCCGCCATCGCCGGAGAAGAGATAGACTTCATCGCCATCGGCGCTCAAAGCGAAGCCATTACCATCAGCGTTAAACTGGTTTTCGTCGAAGACCAGATAGCCATGAGCGGTAATGGTTGTGCCATCGGGTATACGGAATTTTTTCGCGTTTGAGAAATCGTCCGTAAGAAACCAACCACCGATGTTTTCCGCGTCATCAGTTGGATTGAAAAGCTCGATCATATCGACTTGCGGGAAATCCGTGTGCGTGAGCACCTCGTTGATGAGAATCGTGGGGAAGGAACCCGGCGGCAATTTAGGCTGCCCCGGATAGCCGTTTTCCTGACCGCTGGGCCGCCAATTAAGTTTGCTGTCCCAAGCGCCGGGATCGGCATTTTCGTCAATGATCGCGAGCGAGAAACCACCGCCGTCGGTGATGGGATACCAATCATCCTCGTAATCGAAGTCGTGGATTTCTTCGTTCGTGGCGTCCACCAGCTGGATGCGATCGCCACCGTTGTCGAGGCTGCCGGCATATTGGCCTACGACGGGCAAGCCAGTACCGTAGCGCGCTTGAAAGGCGAAAAGATTCTTGACCACGATTACACGCGCCCCGGGAGCGAGACTTGAGATGCTCCCGGTGAAATCAAAACTGATTCCGCCGATGAAGCGAACGCCTGACAGGTTCAGGGTGACGCTTGACGAGATGTTTTTCAGTTCGATGAACTCGTATTCCTGCGCGTCCGTCAAAGGCTGGTCGAGGATCGGCGTGGGATTGTACATGATTTCCGTGATTCGCAGGTACTGCTGCGCCGGGCTGGGGTTTCCGGTGTACGCGTTGCTGTACACCATCGTGCCGCGCTCATTCGAAATCATCAGCGGCTCGCCGCGCGCGGAGAGCTGACCTTTGTAAGGACCGACGACGAATAGCCCCATGCCGCCGCGCGGCGCTACCGGTCGCGTTTTGAACGCGCGCACATTGGGCGAGACGTAAAGCACGGTGTTGGAAGCCATAACCGTGCCTTTCGCGAATGTGAACTCAACACCGCCGCTGAGCTTCCAGTCGGAGATATCGACCGCATAAGGATTCGGGTTCGTGATGGTGAGATATTCGTGGATCTGGTTCCCGCCGGCCGGATTGTATTCCACCGTGGCAACTTGTACCGCCGCATTCAGCGGCTGCTCGAGCGGAATGCCGGCATTGTTGGTTTTGGTAATTCCGACGGGAAACGCAGCGGACGCGTTCGTGATGCTGTGCGTGACATAGAAATGCGTCCTGCGACGAGCGATAAACTCGTTCAGGACACCATCGACGCCCTGCTGGAAGCGGATGCCCGGATCGAAGTTGCACTGGCCGCCTTTAACGGGCCATTGCCAGTTCGTCCGATCGCGTTCGGCGTCGTCAAACATCGCGTCCCGCAATTCGCGCACGCGCTGCTCCATGGGATAGAGCAGCGGATGTAATCCCGGCGGCTTTACGTAAGCATCCATCATCGAGCGCATTCGGCGCAGAAACATCTGCCGCAGGTCCGGAATCTGGAAGAAAGTGTCGTACATCCGATTCCAATTACCGCTGCTTGCGGACAGCGCGGCGCTCGATCCATACAACGGATGCGCCTTATGATTGTCGTTGGTCGACTGGACCCCGGCGTAAAGGCTCGCGTCACCCTCAGCGAAGATGGCGCCCCAGGACAGATTCATGTCAAAGCTGATGATACGCCAAAGATCATCACCATCGTTGTCATGATATAAACTCATGTTGGCCCAGACATCGTCGTTCTCATGCGCCCAACGGGCAACGACGAGATAGTTGATTACGTTGGGAATATCGAAGAAGTCGTAAGCGTTGATGCGCCGTGTCGTGATGTTGTTTGTTTCAGCAATCCCGGTTGCTACCTTGTTATAATCATTATTGTTGTCCCAACGGCGGGTCTTTTTTTCGAATACGCCCGTGCTGGCGATCGGCAAAGTGACCTGGCCGGCCGCGTTGTACAAGGCGCCGTTCGGATCGTAGCCAAGCCGTTCCAATTGATCCTCATCCTGAACGTCATTGTGATTAGCAAGCTGATAGAACGAACCATTGAGTTGCAGCAGCACAGGATAGTAGAACGCCGAAGGTGATCCGATCAGGTTGCCCAGCCAAAAACACAAGCCCTGGCGCATATACGCGGGATCCGGCCAGTCGGCGATGAATGAGGTGTTCCCCACGCGCGGATACTGGTCCGAATGCCGAAACTTGTGCTCACTGTTGAACTCAAGGCGGTGAGACTTCTTGTTGTAAGTTGCCGTGGTATTGCCTCTGACCGCCATGCCGACATTGTCATAAAACTCGCCATCATAGAAAAGCGAGATGCGACCTCCAGGGGTTTGCGAGTCCGCGCCGCTCTCCGGGCCATCGCCGAAGCCCGGGTACAAAACAGTCGACGGCGCGAACAAGTGCACTACGGGCAGCTTGCTGTTTACCTGGTAATTAACCATTGTGCCGAAGTACTCCTCGCTGTTATTCGGGTTCGTAAAAAGCGGCCACCGCGATGTATTGCCGCGGTTGTCTGTAGCGCGAAACGACCAACGTACCATTTGGCTTGGGGTGGATGCGCTGGCGGGAATTGTGGCGCCATAAACACCATCCCCGGCCGCCCCATCCCCATGCAAACCGTCATCGAACATCGTCTGCTCCAGTTCGGCGGCGAACATCACCCGATAACGCATTACCACATTCGTTACCGGGTAAAACGTCTGTTTTACCCGCGCGGTGACAAGGAGGTCGTCATTGTCGTTTGGCACATTCGGACTATGTTTGGCCTCCACGAATGCGGGACCAAGTATCGCCACGCCCCCGCCGTTTGGAGCGTTCGGTGTGGACCGGGTGAAATACAATGGAACATCGGTCGAAGCATTAACCGTGGTGGCAATCAGTTCCGCGGCAATCAGAAAGTCGCCGTTATCGGCCGACACGTTCAACCCTTGAATCGCCAGGACATTGCTGCCCGCCACGATCATGCTTGGCGACAAACGAAACTCGTCCACTACGGACGGCGAATGAGGGGCGGTAGCCGCGGAATCGAAGGTAAGCGCGGCCGGTGCATTCGCCGATTGCAAGGGGGCACCGTTAACGAATGCCGAGAAGCCGTCGTCATACCGCATCCGGAGCGTTAATAGCGCAACATTCGTGTTCGATATCGTGAACGGCAGGCGAATCTGGGCTGACGCATTGATGTTCGACATGCTGGCGCCAATGTCTGTCTTCACGTAAGACAGCACCGACACACCGGCACTATTTGTCCCCGCGGAGTACAAAGAACGAACCTCGGTGGCGGTCAGGGCGCGATGATATGCCGCCACTTCATCGATCTGGCCGCCGAACCAATTTCCGTTGACGGTGATGTTATCGAATATGCCGCCACCGCCGATGTTAAAGTTTTCCGTCGAGTTGCCGTAACTTCCGGTGGGAGAACCGCCGGTGGCGCACAAAACCCCGTTCGTGTAAACGAGGATGTTTGCACCATTGCCGACTGCGGCCACATGGTGCCATGTGTTCAACGGCGGATTAAACGGCGCGTTCACCGATCCTCCATTCGGAGTCCAGCATTGCAATGTGCCGGTGCTGATGAAACCAAACTCCACGCAATCGTTTTGTCCGAACAATCCGACGCGGCTAACCGGGGTGGTCGTCACGTAAATCCATCCGGCGATCGTGAAAGTCCCGCGGTTGTTCAGCAGGCTGTTGTTGACCGTCAGATACGTGCTGGATCCATTGAATTTTGCAGAGTTATTGTTGGTTTCGAATCCCGCGAATGATAACGGCCGCGGACCGGCATTGCCCAGCACCCCACCGGCGCTTGCCGTGCCGTCCAATCCTTCTCCAGAGCCGCTGTTCGCCGTGGTGGTGCCGCTAGATTCGTTCAACCGCCAGTAACCCACCGGCGCCGTCGGTTGGATCGAAGCTCCGTAATCGATCTCGACGGAACCCGGGCTCGCGAAGCCAACGCCGTTCGTGCCGCTCATCCAACCGCTGTCGTCGTACGTGCGCGTGGTCCAATTCGTCCCGTCAGCATCGCTTGTGGGGACGCGCACCCGTACCGGCGCGGTGAGTGGCACCACGGTTATGTTGGTCGTAAATTGTCCGAAACCGTACGAAACGTCCGGTGCCTGCGCCGGATACGGGTCAAACTCGGTCGCCTTACTGCCGTCGGGCCGCACCAGCGCCAAATAACCACCATTGGCCTTCAGGCCAAAGTCCGTGTGCAATGGGAACCCTGGAATGCGCCGGTCCTTGTTCGAAGCGAACACTATCATTGTGGCACCGGCGTTCAAGTTTGTGGCGGGAAAACGCCACCGGAACGGACGCGATCGGTCGTCCGTCAACCCCCAATTCAGCAGGTTAACATTTGTCTGCCCGAGATTGATCAGCTCGATCCAGTCACTGGTCTCATTGTTTTCATCCCGAAGGGAACTGGTGTTCGACGCCATGAACTCATTGATACGCACCTCCTGAGCTGTGGCGGTGCCACCGATTGTCAACAGTGTCGAAAAGGCCGCCAGGAAACAGAAGGATACACGCAATTTCATAAATACGTCGTTAACGTTGACTGGGCTGAGTTGAGTCTTTGTTATCAAATTGCGGCAATTTTGACAACAGCATTCCACTGCCATGGGTTGATTTATGCGCTCAGATTCATAGAGTGGGTCGGTATGGCCCCCTTCAAAGTGGTTGTTATCGAGCATGGTTACGCGAGCATCGAAGGCGAGCGGGCCATCATCACCAAAGCCGGCGGTGAATTGATCAGCGCGAACGATTTGCCGCCTGAAAAGCGCCTCGCTCTGGCACAGGACGCCGATGGGATTTTGTTCCGGCGCGGAACCATTTCAGCCGAGATGATCCGCCGGTTTCGGCGCGCCAAAGGCCTGGTGCGCTACGGCATCGGCATAGACAACGTGGACCTTGCCGCCGCGACAGCCGCCGGGATCATCGTGGGGCATGTGCCCGCCTATTGCCTGGACGAGGTTTCAACGCATGCCATCGCGCTATTGCTCGCCTGCATTCGGAAGTTGCCGGCCATGCGGGAACGGATGCGGCGCGGCGAATGGGACGTTCATCGCGTCGACCCGATCTATCGGGTGGCCGGGAAGACTCTGGGAATCGTCGGCTTTGGCAAATTGGGCAAAACCGTCGCACGCAAGCTCGCAGGGTGGGATTTGCGTTTGCTGGCGGTAGATCCATTCGCCGAACCCGCGCACGGGGTTGAACTCGTCGATCTTGCGACGCTGTGTCGCGAGTCGGATTTTATTTCTCTGCATGCGCCGCTGTTGCCGGAAACCCGCCACATGATCAGCCACGCGCAGTTCGCGTTAATGAAGCCGGGTGTGATTCTTGTGAACACCGCCCGCGGGCCAGTGCTCGACACCCATGGGCTCCTCGCCGCGATTGAGTCCGGGAAAGTCGGACACGCCGCTCTCGATGTTTTCGAAGAAGAACCTTTGCCCGCAAACTCGCCGCTGCGTTCACATCCAAAAATCCTCGTGACCGATCACATGGCGTGGTATTCCGAAGAGTCCCAGACTGAAATGCAACGCACCGCGGCGGAGGAGATCGCCACGATTTGCAGCGGCCGATTGCCGGGATCGATCGCCAATCCGGAAGTGCTGTACAAGCTTGGCCGATTTGAGGAATGGCAACCGAGTGAAAGCGCACGCTGGCAGTTGAAGCGCCTCCAGGGCGGCGTGCACGCCGCCGCGAGCCACTGAATTATCGAGGCTTGGTGCTGGTGACCCGCCCGGCGTTCGGAGCGACTTCGACCTGCACTTTCGCTGAGAGCCCCTGGTTCTCGAAGCTCAAACCAAGATTCGCGGAGCGATAGCCGGCTAGCGGCAGGGCTTTGCCCGGCAGTTCGCGCGGCTCGCCCGGATGGCCGTAAACGGTCGATTGCATCGTGTGCCATTTGTCATTCCAAACGTAAGAACCGCCGCCGGGACAAACCAATCGAGCGTGCCAATACTTTTCATGCAGCTTCACGGGGTCTTCAGCCGGGTAGAGACGTTTCCATTCGTTCAGGATTGGAAGATTGTTCCACGATAAAAGTTGTTGGGCGTCCTCGTATTTCTCATCAAAAACATTTGCGAGCACGCTCAGGAATTCCTGGTTCAATTGCAGGCAAAGATTGGTGCCGAGCCACGGTGGGATGTCCGCGGTGCCCTTGCTTCCGGCCCTGGCGCGATCAATCGCGCGCTTCAACAACGGCTCGTTCAGGGTTACGACCAGCGACTTCGGCGTAGCCGCGTAATAGATCGAAGCCTGGGCCAGTCCGACGTCTGCAGCCATCTGTCTGCCGTCCACTCTTACGTAAGCCTGTCCGTTATACTCCAGGTTTTGCCAGCGCGTCATCTGCGGCGCGCTTTGATCCACGAACGCGCGCAGAGTCGTAAGAAAGGCGACTAACGCCAGCGAATTTTTCACTTCGCAATGCAACGCGACGGGAAGCTGATGCCAGTTGTGCGTCACGAAGTCTTCAGCCTTATCATTATTCTCCAGCTTCTTCCAGAAGGGGTCCGCATCGGCATAGATCGACACGGACTGTCCCAACCAGGCGAGAGGATTCGCTTTAAAATTCGGATTCATGGAGCCCAGGGAAGTTCCCGCGCTCTTGAACATCTCGGATTGTGTATTAATCGCCATGGCCAAATGAACCAGCGCGTCTTTGTGCGGATCGTTGGCCCCGGGCGCAATAGCAGCGCCGGTGGTAAGACGAATAAAATTGTTGTAATCACTGCGCGCGATCAACGGCATCACCGTGACCTCCGCTTTCATTTTGCGTCCATCGATGGCGAAGCGGAGCGCGATCGGATCAAAGAATTGCTGCCAATTGCGCTGATAGCTGTCGCACCAGGATTTGTATGCATCGGCCTCCTGCTTCGTGACCTTGTCGAGCGATAGTTCAGCGATCGGTGTTAGGAATCCAAGGCTGCCATAGGTTGATGAGGTGATCGTAGTTCCAGCGACCTGAATATCGCCGAGCTCGGACGGAACGTCGCCGATTTTGAAGTCGGCCGTGCCTTTGATCAACTCGTCCAAGTGGGCTGCCTGCAATTCTGCCAAGGCCGCGGCGACGCGCGTCCGGCGTGAGTTACCGATCCGCCAGCGCGGACCGCACCAGCGGCGGATGGTGGCGTCGGTAAGAACGATGAACGCGGTTTCGTCCGATTGGCCGGCGCTGTAACGGTGGCGGAAGAATGTGTATTCCGGCGTGGAAGCGAGTGTCGCTTGGTTTCCCTTTGCGGCGTCGAGCAGATTCCGCAATTGTGCAAGCGAATTACACACGTAAACCACGTTTCCGGCTTCGGCGACGTACGAAGAAATGGCTCGGTCGCGAGCGATGAGGCCGGTGTAGGCGACTCCTTCAATGTTTCCGGACACAGCTTCTGCGGAAGGAACGCTCTTTTTCGCTTCGGCTTGTTGCGCGGTCAAATACGATTTGAGAACTGCAGGCGACTTCACTTCAAACAGAATGCCGACATCGCTGCCCGTGCGGAGGTACGGGTCTGAGCCGGTCATGGCGATGCTGTTGATGACCTGCGGGCCGAGCAATCGCGAAACCTGGTTCAACTCCAGGCAGAGCTGCTTCTGATAACGTTCGCGGGTATAGGCATCTTCCGAGCGCGGCTCGAGCCATTGCAGAACGGGTGTGCCCTGCCGGTCCGCTTCGTCCATCAGCGTAGTCATGGAGGTGAACGATGGAAAGAAGACGGCGTGTTGATCCGCCGGAACAAAGGCCGCGAGAAAATCTTTTTTCGGTTGCAGGCCTTTCACAATAGGCTCCCAATCCATCTCTCGAGTCGTGATACCGCGGAGGCTGGCTACATCTACGGTGCTTTCGGCGGAGCCGACCACGGCGCGCAAGTCGCGATCCAGTTGCAGGTTCTCGCTGATCGCGCGGCCGCCGCTGAAGAGTTCGAACGTTCCTTCGAAGTCGGAGCGGTTCATCGTCCCGCGGCGATTATTCTGATTCCGCTGCCCACCCTGATGCCTGAACCATGCTGCGCCCGGGATACCGAGTTGAGCGAGCTCGGCATA
>DATENK010000445.1:0-5410 GCA_035275085.1 Verrucomicrobiia bacterium
GCGATGACGCCTGAGATGTACGGCTTCAATTCATCATGCCGCGCCGGGTCCTTGAGAATTTCCACGCCCGGGCTCTGCACCCAGCCGGAGTTGTGAAGGTGCGGTTTGGGCTCGCGCTGTTTTCCTAATCTCGGGAACGGATCCCACACCGCATCCAGCGGCACGAAGATCACGCCGATGCGATGCTTGTCCGCCATGACAAGAAATTCCTCGATGCGCTTCAGAAACGCCTCTTCGTCCTGCTCCCATAAAAGATGGTGCAGGAACACCCGCACGCTGTTGAATCCAAGCCCTTCTGCCCAGCCGAGCTCACGATCGATCGTTGCAGGGTCCCACGATTCCGCCTGCCACATCTCGAGCTGATTGATCGCCGTGCTGGGTGAGAAATTGCATCCTACCAGCCACGGCTGCTTCGCATACCACCCATTCGCCTCCGCCACCGTCCACTGCTCCCGCGCGTGGGCGACAGACACCAGTGCGTAGACCCATGAGATGATGACGCTGCCCTTTATCACCCGCCGATGTTGCCTCAATTCGAGCTGAAAGCAACCACCCGTTAAACAGCTTGCTGCCATTTTGTTGCTCCGGTGTTAGCAAAAACCGTCAAAAAAATCCGTTGACATGCCTATTGACGACACCTAATTTGCACACTGTCAGCGGCCGGGAAGAAGGCGGAAACCATAAAGGCCTGGTTGAAAAAGTCAGAAACCAGGGCCTAATGGTATTTTGTCGTTTTCTCCGGAAGGCCGGGAAGGGTGTTCCCATGGCCTCGTGCTGCTGCCCATGTAGCTCAGTTGGTAGAGCGCGTCCTTGGTAAGGACGAGGTCACCAGTTCAATCCTGGTCATGGGCTCCAAAAAAAATTTAGAGACGCGAACATAAACAGAACAGATACCAGGAGAAAAAATGGCCAAAGAACAATTCCAGAGAACTAAACCGCACGTAAACGTGGGGACGATTGGGCACGTGGACCATGGGAAATCCACCCTCACCGCTGCCATTCTTGAGGTGCAGTCCAAAAAGGGCCTCGCCAAAACGGTCTCCTATGCCGACATCACCAAGGGCGGCACCGTCCGTGATGAAACCAAAACCGTCACCATCGCCGTCTCGCACGTGGAATACGAAACCGCCACGCGCCATTACGCCCACGTCGATTGTCCGGGTCACGCCGATTACATCAAGAACATGATTACCGGCGCGGCCCAGATGGATGGCGCGATTCTCGTCGTCAGCGCCGCTGACGGCCCAATGCCCCAGACCCGCGAGCACATTCTGCTTGCCCGGCAGGTCGGCGTGCCTGCGATCGTGGTCTTCCTGAACAAGGTGGATCTGGTGGACGATCCGGAACTGCTGGACCTCGTGGAAATGGAAATCCGTGACTTGCTCACGAAGTATCAATTTCCCGGCGACAAGACGCCGATCGTTCGTGGCAGCGCCACTAAAGCGATGGCTCACGAAGCAGACGGCACGAAGGCGATCGGTGAACTGATGGACGCGATTGATTCGTTTATTCCACTGCCGACGCGCGAAGTTGACAAACCGTTCCTGATGTGCATCGAGGACGTGTTCAACATTGAAGGCCGCGGCACCGTGGTGACCGGCCGTGTCGAACGCGGCGAACTCGCCCGCATGTCGGAAGTCGAGATCGTCGGCCTCAAGGACACTCGCAAAACCGTAGCGACGGACATTGAAATGTTTCGCAAGCTGCTGGATAAGGCGAGCGCAGGCGATAACGTCGGCGTGCTGCTCCGCGGCACCAAGAAGGAAGAAGTCGAGCGCGGGATGGTATTGGCCAAGCCGGGTTCAATCACGCCGCACACGCATTTTAAAGCGGAAGTTTACGTGCTCTCGAAGGACGAAGGTGGCCGGCATACGCCGTTTTTCACCAATTATCGGCCGCAGTTCTATTTTCGCACGACGGATGTCACCGGCAACGTGGCCCTGCCTACGGGCGTGGAGATGGTCATGCCCGGCGACAACGTATCGGTGGAGATCAAGCTGATTGCTCCCGTCGCGATGGAAAAAGGCCAGCGTTTCGCGATTCGCGAAGGCGGCCGGACCATTGGCGCCGGGCGTGTCTCCGAGGTCGTTACGTAATGCGTAATGCCTGATGCGTAGGGCGGTAGCTCAATTGGTAGAGTAGCGGTCTCCAAAACCGTCGGTTGGGGGTTCGAGTCCCTCCCGCCCTGCCACGGGGAAATGTGAAGAGCGCGTGACGCTGAGACCGTGAGAACTGTGAGACTGCGACAACAAATATTTTGCCGCCGGAGGGGTGGCAGAGTGGTCTATCGCGACGGTCTTGAAAACCGTTATGGCTTAACGGCCATCGGGGGTTCGAATCCCTCCCCCTCCGCCATGGCGGTTCGGGGAGAAGTGAAGAACGTAAGAACATGAATGATTATATAAAATATGGGCTGATCGGGGCGCTGGTCGTAGTGGTCATCGCCCTCTGGCGTCAGGGTGCGCTGAAGCGACTCGGCGATTACGTCATGGAGACGCGCGAGGAATTGCGCAAATGCTCCTGGCCCAGCGTCGACGAGCTCAAGGGCTCCACCGTGGTGGTGCTGATTTCAATTGCGCTGTTGGGCATCTTTACGGTTGGCATTGACCTCGTGCTCACATTGTTGTTCCGGTTCGTGACAACCCAAATCTGATCATGTCCGTCAAAGATACCATGCGTAGCCAATGGTTCGTGATACATACCCTGTCCGGCCAGGAGCAAAAAGTCAAAGAGAGCATTGAAAAACGCCTCAAGGCCGAAGAAATGGGCGAGTTCATCAAAGAAGTCCTCGTACCCATGGAAAAAGTCGCCGAAGTGCGCAGCGGCAAGAAGACCGTGACTACGCGCAAGCTGTATCCGGGCTATGTGTTCATCGACATGGTATTGCTTGATGAAAATAATCGCGTAGTCGAAAAACCCTGGTATTTTATTCGCGATACACCGGGGATTATCGGGTTTGTGGGCGGAGATCGCCCGACACCCACTTCGCCCGACGAAATCGAGACGATTAAGTCCCAGATTTCCGAGTCGGAGGATCGCGAGAAACCCAAGGTCCAGTTCGATGTGGGCGAAACGGTCAAGATTACCGATGGGCCATTTTTGAATTTTAGCGGTGTGATCGAGGAGATCGACCCGGAACGAGGCAAATTGAAGGTAACAGTGAACATTTTCGGCCGTAACACGCCAGTCGAGCTCGAATACTGGCAGGTTGAAAAAGGCTAAAAAGATTTAAGAACCATGGCAAAGAAAGTTACAGGCATTATCAAGCTGCAGATTCCTGCGGGGCAGGCCAACCCGGCACCGCCGGTCGGGCCCGCCCTCGGTCAGCACGGCGTGAACATCATGGCCTTCTGCAAGGAATTCAACGCGGCGACCAAAGGCGACACTGGCCTGGTGATCCCGGTCGTTATCTCGGTTTACCAGGACAAATCGTTCACTTTCATCACCAAATCACCGCCCGCTTCAATTCTGTTGAAGAAGGCGGCTGGTCTCGCGTCAGGATCCAAGGCCCCTAACAAGGAAAAGGTTGGCAAGGTCACGCGCGCGCAGGTGATGGACATCGTAAAGATGAAAAGCAAAGACCTGAACGCGACCTCGGAAGAGGCGGCGTTCCGGGTCATTTCCGGCACGGCCCGCTCGATGGGCATCGACGTCGTTTAACCTCGAACCGCGGGAGAGTCCGGTAATGCGGATTCGTTTGCACCGCAGTCAAAACACATGGCACAGAAAAGAAGCAAAAGATTCAAGAAAGCGCAGGAGCTGGTCGACGGCAATAAAGCGTATCCGCTGAAGTCCGCCGTCGAGCTGCTCGCGAAATTTCCGAAAGCGAAATTTAACGAGACGATTGATCTCGCCTTTCGCCTCGGTGTGGACCCGAAGCAATCGGACCAGATGGTCCGCGGCACCGTCCCACTTCCACACGGCAGCGGCAAGACCGTGCGCGTGCTCGTGTTTGCCAAGAGCGGCGCGGCGGCCGATGCGGCGCGCGCAGCCGGCGCGGAATACGTCGGCTACGAAGATATGGTCAAGAAATGCCAGGAAGGCTGGACCGATTTCGACATCGCTGTTGCGACACCCGAAGCGATGGCCGAAGTGCGTAAGCTCGGCAAAGTGCTCGGCCCCCGCGGTCTGATGCCGAACCCGAAAACCGGGACGGTGACGGACGACACCGCCAAAGCGGTCAAAGAAGTCAAAGCCGGCCGCGTGGAATTCAAGGTCGATAAAACCGGCAACGTCCATGTTGCGATCGGCAAATCGTCATTCAACGCGACGCAAATCGAAGAAAACGCGCGCGCGGTGATCGATGCGGTGGTGAAGGCGAAACCCAGTGCGGCGCGGGGCCATTACATTAATTCATGCACACTCTCGACCTCGATGAGCCCGGGTGTGCGGTTGGACGTGAAAGAAATTGAGGCTGCGACGGCCCATTAAAGGAATTTGTCATGCGTGCGGAAAAACAAATCATAACAGACGAATACAAGCGGCAGCTCAATAACTCGCCGTTCTTTATCGTGGTGGATTACAAGGGGCTGAAGGTGCTCGCCATCACCGAATTGCGCAAGCGTTTGGCCAAGGCCGGGGCTGAGATGCACGTGGTGAAGAACAACATCTTCCGGATCGCGGCCAAGGAAGCTGGCGTCGGCGAACTCAACGGCGCGCTCACTGGTCAGCTCGCGGTGATCACCGGTCAGAAGGACATTTCGACCACTGCCAAGGTTGTTAAGACCTTTTCATCCGAATTCGAGAAGCCGAAGATCAAGTTTGGCTACCTCAATAACAAGCGCATGGAAAGCGCCGACCTCATCGCGCTCGCCGATTTGCCGTCGCTCGAAGTGCTGCGCGCCAAGTTGCTCGGCCTGTTGAATACGCCCGCGACTCAATTCGTGCGTTTGCTCCAGACGCCCGCGACACAACTCGTCCGCGTGCTGAAGGCAAAAATCGATAAAGGCGAATGAATTTCCTGAAAACACTGCAACCAACAACTGATAACGAACAAACTGACAAATAGTAAATCGTCGGCTCATGGCCCTGGGCTTAAACCATCCGTGGCCGCGGATGACGACGAGACTGAAAGGTAACAATGGCTGAACTAGCAACGTTAGTAGATCAACTGAGCAAGCTCACGGTCATCGAGACCGCCGAGCTGGTGAAAAAACTTGAAGAGAGCTGGGGCGTTTCGGCCGCAGCTCCGGTCGCGGTCGCCGCGGCTGGCGGTGCCGCCGCTGCCGGCGGAGCTCCGGCTGCGGAAGCAAAGACCGCTTTCGACGTGATCCTCCAGTCCGTTCCGGCGGACAAAAAGATCGCGGTGATCAAGGCTGTGCGCGAAGTGAAGGCCGGATTGGGCCTCGCCGAAGCCAAGGCCCTGGTCGAAGGCGCGCCGAAGCCCGTGCTGGAAGGCGCCCCCAAGGCC
>DATENK010000446.1:0-7765 GCA_035275085.1 Verrucomicrobiia bacterium
GAAATCGTGCGCGAGAACATGTTGTGCCAGTTCGGCGCAAGCGCCGGCAAGCTCAACCCCCGTCGGTCCCCCGCCGACGATGACGATCGTCATCAAGCGCTGCTGCTCCTTTGGGTCGGCGGTGTTCTCCGCCTTTTCGAACGCGAGCAAAATCTGATCGCGGATGCGCAACGCATCCTCAAGGGTCTTAAGTCCGAGCGCATACTGTTCCCAATCGTTATGGCCGAAATAACTGGTTACGCTGCCGAGCGCGAGCAGCAGGTAATCGTACTCAAAGCTGTTTTGCCGGCAGATCACCTTTCGATTCGGCAGATCGAATTCTTGCGCTTCGTCCAAAACGACCTGCAGCCGTGGGACGTCGCAGAGAATTGCTCGAATCGGCTGCGCTATATCGGGGGCCGAGAGGCCCGCGGTGGCGACCTGATAGAGCAAAGGTTGGAACAAGTGATGGTTGGTCTTATCGACGAGCGTCACCTCTGCTCGTGGATGCCGAAACTGTTCGCAAAACGTGAGCCCGCCAAAGCCCGCGCCCAAAACCAGTACCCGCACCGGCTTGTCCATTGCCATCGGGGAAGTTGTCGGCCATCGAAGCCGAATGGTCAAATGGGATTCGAGTCAAAAAGAAAGGGACGCGCTTTCACGCATCCCAATCATGATCCAATTAATGTGTGCTTAAACCGGCCGAGCGACGGGTTCGGTCACAACTGTCCGGAATTCACGAGGAGCTGCCGCTGAGCCGCCCCACGCCGCCATCAACGCACCCAGCAACAATCCGATAAAACCCCAAAGGGCGGCTTTCGAAGTCCCTGAAGCCACCTTCTGTCCAGTTTCACGCGCTTGTTGTTCGGTTTGTTGATCGACCTGGCCGGTCTGGACGGCATTCTGCGTCTTCTGTTGGGCCTGATCAACTTTCTGTTGCGCCTTTTGCTGCATCTGGTCGACGTTTACGCCGTTTCGTTGCAGCGTGCCTTTAATCTGGTCGCTGAGTTGCGGAGGAGCGCCCTGGCCTGCGGTCTGTTTTAGCGCGCCGAATGCGCCGCCGAGCAACCCGCCTAATGCGCTTCCGGCCAGCAGCAACGTGAGCAATGTCGCCGTGCCCCACATGATGACGCCGTGCAAAGCGCCATCACCCTTGCGCGGCACACCGGCCAAACGGCCCGCCACACACCCGCCGAGAAACAGCGAGATCAGGCTGCTCACCACCCACCAAATGGCCGCGCCTGTGCCGAGCCCTTCGAGCGGCCTCTGCTCTTGTATAGGGTCAATTGTGGCTGCGCCGATCGCCACGCCGAGCATGGTCAGCAATATTTGGGTAACCAGCGCCACAATCAGCCCCGCGATAATTGCACCCCAGGAGATGCGGCGCGTATAATTGGGCGCCACACTTGGGTATGCGGTCGTACTTGGGTACGACGTTGTTGTATGAATCACTTCTTCTTTCATGTTTTTTTACCTCATTTGTAAGCTTGTTTCTCCATTCCCTGATCACCTGCGGAGATTATCGCCTATACAGAAATGACGGCTTCTAACTGTAAATGGTCAATAGGGTGGAAACCTCCTGAATCGGCTGGGTGATTGTCCCTAACGCATCTGGCAGGGGCTTTGACGATGTTTCACCGCGAATATGAAATCACGCTTTGCCATCGTCTTCGCCTGTTCTCTGTTTGCATTTATCGCACCTGCCAAAAACGGGGCCCCCCGGGTCCAATACGACAAGCAGCCCTTGCCGAGGGACGCTAATGGCGTCGCCAGTTTCGCGAATGTCATTCGAAAGGTGGGTCCGGCGGTGTTAACGGTGTCCGCTACCAAGACTGTTCGCGATTCAGGCACGCGTTCGCCGCTGGATGATCCCATGCTGCGCCGGTTCTTTGAAGACGAGGAGGGGACCTCATCCTCTCGTCGCGGTGGGCGTGATCGCGAACGGCTGGAACAAGGCGTTGGCTCCGGCGTGATCATCTCGCCGGATGGTTATATCCTCAGCAACAACCATGTCGTGGAAGGCGCCGACGAAATCAAGGTGCGCTTTTCCACTGGCGGGCCCGAGTACCAGGCCAGGCTGGTCGGGACCGATCCGCCGACTGACATCGCGGTGCTCAAGATCAATGTCACGAACTCTCTCACGCCAATAACTTTGACCGACAGTTCGACGCTGCAGGTCGGGGACGTGGTGCTTGCCGTCGGTAACCCGTTTGGCGTCGGCCAGACCGTGACTATGGGGATCGTAAGCGCAACGGGCCGCGGCGGTTTTGGAATCGTAGACTACGAGGACTTCATCCAGACGGACGCATCGATTAATCCGGGGAATTCGGGCGGCGCGCTCGTGGATGCGCTCGGGCGGCTTGTGGGCATTCCGACGGCGATTGTCAGTCGCAGCGGCGGCAGCATGGGCATCGGGTTCGCCGTGCCGGTCGATCTCGCGCGTTATGTGATGGAACGCATCATCACGGAAGGGCGCGTGATCCGCGGTTATCTGGGCGTCTATGTTCAGGAGGTGACCCCGGAGTTGGCCAAAGCTTTCAACGTCGCCGAAGGCACCGGCGCTTTGGTCGGCGGGGTCGTGACCAACAGCCCTGCGATGCGCGCAGGCGTAAGGGAGGGGGACGTCATTCTCGAAATGAACGACAAGAAGGTAGATGACAGCCGGGGACTGCGGCTGGCGATCGCTCAGGCGGCGCCGAATTCGACAGCCACTTTCAAAGTCTTGCGCGAGGGGCAAACGCGAAGTTATCGCATCAACCTAGGCCAGTTACAGATCGACGACGAGCCTACGCCTGTGCCGGAACGCTCCCGGACACCGCCGGCACGTCGCAACGACAATATCCCCGGGATTGAGATCAGTGATCTCGACAATCGCACGCGCACGCAACTCGGGATTCCGCAGGACGTGCGCGGCGCAATGATCATGAACGTCGAGCGGGACTCGTTGGCCGCTGAAAACGGCCTTCGTCCTGGCGATGTGATTATGGAGGTGAATAAGCAGAAGATTCGCACCGCTCGCGAATTCACCGATCTGACGCGCAAGGCCACAGGCTCAATCCTCCTCCGAATCTGGAGTCGAATGGGCAACCGTTACGTCGTCATTGAGTCGCCGCGACGGCAGCGATAGAGCGAGCCCGGCGTTGCCCTGCGATCCAATGGACGGCCAGGCAGACGGGCATAGCGAGACCTAGAACGCGATGTGCGCCGACAAAGAAAGCCCGCATATTCTCGCCGCCGGAGTAATAGAGGCCGATGCCGGTGAGAATGAGCGCGGCAAAACAAGCTTCCATGAAGAAACCGCTGATGCGATTCGCACGAAGTTGCCAGCCCAGGCGGATGTGATCGCACAAGAAGTAGCCGAACAAAGCGCATAAGAATGGATTTAGGACTCCATGCAATACTACGCAGTTGCGCAGCCATGCCGAGGTTTCGGAGCGCGTCTCCTGCAAATGCACGCCCCTCCAGATCAGCACGCCGGAAAGGAAACTGGCCATCAGAAGAACTAACGTGAAGACGTGTACCGCCGGTGTCAGGCGGTTGAGGCGCTCGGCTGTGCGGGCGCTTAGCAGCTCTTTTTCTTGCACGCGCCCAATTTCTTCAGCTCTTCGCAAGTGCCCGTGATTTGCAGCCGCTGGGATTTCACGGAAAATCCAAGCCTCTGGCTGATTTGAGTTTCGAGCTCTTCGATTTTCTTGCTCTCGAACTCGACGATCTTTTCGCAGTCCTGGCAAATGATGTGGTTGTGATGCGGATGGTCGGCGTAGTTTGGGTCGTAAAATTTATAGTCCTTGCCGAAATCCATCTCGCGCACGAACCCACTCGCGGTCAAGAGCGGCAAGGTTCGGTAAACCGTTGCGCGCGACACCGACTGATCGCGTCGGCGCGCCCAATCGAGCAATTGTTCGGCCGTGAAATGCTCTTGTGTGCTGAATACTGTGTCGATGATCGCCTGGCGTTGGGAAGTCAGCCGCAATTTTTTGCTCCCCAGGAACTGGATGAACTTCGCTTTGGCTGCTGACTTGCCTGCCGACGGCATAAAGCAACTATATTCGGTGACAAACTCGAATCAAGGCGGCAGATGAAGCGAGGGCGATTGCACGTTCTTGCCCCCGGTGAAGCGTGCGGCAAAAAGCTTGGGTGTTTACCCGGTTTGCCAGCGATGTGGATTCGCCGTAAGGAAACGCGGTGAGGCGAGCGTCTCTCGTCCCAAGCGGAGAATCATTTAATAATTCATAATTCAGGGAAATCTATGCATACAAATGGAAACGGATCGAATGTCGGCCACTCGCGTCTGGCGCGCGGGCTTGGTTGGTTCAGTATTGGGCTCGGAGTAGCGGAAGTGCTCGCCCCGGACAGACTGGCCAAAATGATCGGCGTGCCCAGACATCGCGCTCTCATGCGAACCTTGGGTTTTCGGGAGATTGCCAGTGGCGTGGCGATTCTGGCCCAGCGCAAGCCGGCGCCCGGCTTGTGGTCGCGGGTGGGTGGTGATGCGATGGATTTAGCCTTGTTGGGCGCCGCCATGCGCTCGGATCGTTCTAGCAAAAGCCGAATTGCAGGCGCGGTTGCGGCTGTCGCAGGCGTCACGGCGCTGGACGTGATTTGCAGCAGGCAGGTGAGCGGGGGAAAGCAGGCCATTCGAGTCGAACGCAGCGTCACGATCGATCGCACCCCGGCGGACCTATACGCCTTCTGGCATAACTTCGAGCAATTGCCGCAATTTATGAATCATCTCAAAGCCGTCACGGTGACCGGCGAGAATCTCACACACTGGGTTGCCAAAGGCCCGATGAACAGTGACGTCGAGTGGGACGCGGAGACCATCAACGATCGCCCAGGCGAACTGATTGCATGGAAATCCATCGAGGGATCGGACATTTACACGGCGGGTTCGGTCCGCTTTCAACCCGCACCCGGCAATCGTGGCACCATGGTCCGCGTTACGTTCGAATACGACCCCCCCGCGGGTAAACTTGGCGCGGTCATCGCGAAACTGTTCGGAGAAGATCCGGCGAAGCAGGTGAACGTGGACTTAAGACGGTTTAAACAATTGATGGAAACAGGAGAGATCGCCCGCACCGAAGGTCAATCGGCCGGACGCGCAAGCAGCACGTCAAAGCGCTTTGACGACTTCGTCCGCAAGTAAAAGGAGGAGAAAAATATGAAAGCAACATGTTGGTATGGAAAACGCGACATTCGCGTGGAAAACGTTCCCGACCCAGAAATCCTGAATCCGAACGATGCGATCGTAAAAATCACTTCGACCGCGATCTGCGGATCGGACCTGCACCTGTATAATGCGTTTATCCCGACGTTGGAGAAAGGCGATATCCTGGGACACGAATTCATGGGTGAAGTCATGGAAGTGGGGCCGACAGTGAAGAAGTTGAAGGCAGGCGACCGCGTTGTGGTGCCGTTCCCAATTTCTTGCGGGGCTTGTTTCTTCTGCCAAAAAGGCATGTTCTCCCTGTGTGAGAACACCAACCCGAACGCCGTGATGGCCGAAAAGTTATGGGGCTATTCGCCTGCCGGCATTTACGGATATTCGCACATGCTTGGCGGGTACGCGGGCGGACAAGCCGAATATGCGAGGGTTGCGTTTGCTGATGTAAACCCAATTAAAATAGAGAATGGACTGACCGATGAACAGGTCCTGTTTCTGTCAGACATTCTGCCAACCGGTTACATGGCGGCGGAAAATTGCGGCATCGAGCCGGGCGACACTGTTGCCGTCTGGGGTTGCGGGCCCGTCGGCCAATTCGCGATACTTAGCGCCCTCCTTCTCGGCGCCGATAGGGTAATCGCGATTGACCGCTTTCCGGAACGGCTGCGCATGGCGGCGGAGGAACACGGAGCAGAAACGTTAAATTACGAGGACGTTGACGTCCTTGACGCACTCAAGGAAATGACCGGCGGACGTGGGCCCGATCGGTGCATCGACGCGGTAGGGATGGAGGCGCACGGTCATGGCGTGCAGTACGCTTACGATCGCACTAAGCAGGCGATGATGCTGGAGACGGATCGCCCTATCGCGTTGCGCGAGGCAATCCTGGCGTGCCGCAACGGTGGAACGGTATCAATTCCCGGAGTCTACGGCGGGTTCATCGACAAGGTTCCCTTCGGCGCCTTGATGAATCGAGGACTCACCATCAAAACCGGCCAGACGCACGTGCAGAAATACATGCGTCCATTGCTCGAGCGAATCCAGAAAGGTGAAATCGATCCCACGTTTGTGATTACACATCAGATGCGCCTGGAAGATGCGCCAAAAGGATACGACGTATTTTGCAACAAAGAAGACGAGTGCATCAAGATCGTGCTTAAGCCATAGTCAGCCTCGTGAGATCGAGGCAATGCGCCGTTGCGCTGCTCGCAGCCGTCCTCTTGGTCGGCTGCCGCAGCGCACCGCCCAGGGAAAGAGGCGATTTCCGCAAACCGGACCTCGTTGAGATTACCAATCTTGAGCCAACGATTCGGTTGGATATTCGGTATGCCACAACCAACAACTTCATGGGCCGGCCGATGTATCACCAGGCGCGGGCGTTTCTGCAGCGGCCTGCGGCTGATGCGCTGGTTCGCGCGCATCAAAGTCTAAAATCGCAGGGGTACGGCATCATAGTGTTCGATGGTTATCGTCCGTGGTCGGTCACGAAAGCGTTTTGGGATGCGGCAACGGATGAACAACGGAAAATCGAGTTCGTGGCAAACCCGCAGAAAGGCTCCAAGCACAATCGTGGCTGCGCGGCAGACCTTACTCTTTACGATCTGAAAACCGGCCGCGAAGTCGAGATGCCTAGCGCCTACGATGAGTTCACTGAGCGGGCGTATCCGAACTATTCAGGCGGCAGCACCGAAGCCCGCGCTCGCCGCGATTTGCTGCGGCGAGCGATGGAAGCGCAGGGCTTCAGTGTCTACCCGGCCGAATGGTGGCACTTCGATTATAAAGACTGGCGCCAGTACGGGATTTTGAACACGCCCTTCGAAAAGATCAGCGGCCGTTGATTATTCGTACTTGCGCCGTTGCACTTCGATGCGCTCCAATTCGTCCTTCATTCTCCACATCTCGTCCCGAATCTGGATTTTCTGCCGGCGCAAATCATCTGCATATTGGCGGTCGGCAGATCGAACACCTTTGCCTTTGGTGCGACGGTCTTGCGTGCCGATGTCCTTGCTGATTCGTCGCAGGTCCTTTTCGCGAGCTGCAATTTGGGCGCGAAGCTGGCCTTCTTTGGCGAGCAGCGCGGTGCGAGCGGCCCCGGCATTCTGGGCCTGCACGAGTTGACGCTTTTGCGCCTCTGCTTTCTCATAATCGGCCGCCTTTTGAGCGTCGTAAGGGTATTTCGCTTTCAGATCTTCCGGTAAGTCCTGAAGCTTAATGCGTTTGTAGCCGTCGTCATGGCCAAGGAGTAGGTCGACCGGGGAAGCCTGAATAATGCGAGCGTTTTTGAAAGTATTCGTGCCGACCTTCAGCGTCCCGAAAGTCTCTTCTGCGTGCGCCGCGATTGCGAAACAGCAGAACGCAAGAAGTGCCCGCAGCATCAGCGTGAGCGTAGGCGGCTGACCCCGCGATGCCAAGTTTGATTTTTGCGCTTTAACATTTAGATTTTGTTCCATGTCTGCGCTGCGCCTGAATCCCAATCTGAAGGATGTGCCGACCTATCAACCCGGTCGGCCCATCGAGGATGTGGCGCGCGAACTGGGGTTGCCAGTCGAGGGGATCATCAAGCTGGCGTCGAACGAGAATCCGTTCGGACCTTCGCCGGCGGCCATGGCCGCGATGGAAAAG
>DATENK010000447.1:0-5390 GCA_035275085.1 Verrucomicrobiia bacterium
CGAAATTCAGAAGTAACAAAATATGAAAACAAAAATCAGAACCATCGCACCGCTCATCGCGGTGCTCACATTAATCGCGGCCAGCACTAACGCGCACGACCCGAACGGAAAGGTCGATCCGATGAATGCTGCGCTGGAAAAGCTCAAAGGCGCGGAGTTCGAGCAAAGCTTCTTGCAGCAGATGATTCAACATCATCGCAGCGGCGTCGCGATGGCGAAGCTCGTCAGTGATCACACAGAACGCGCGGAGCTAAAACAACTCGCCGAGAAAATGATCTCCGCCCAGCAGCAGGAGATCGAGCAGATGAGCGGCTGGCTGAAGAGCTGGTACAACGCCTCGCCCAAAGAAGTGGCGAACGCCGAGGCGGACAAGGAAATGAAGACGCACATGTCGATGTTGCGCGACAAGAAGGGCGCGGACTTCGACAAAGCGTTCCTGCAAATGATGCCGCAGCATCACCACATGGCGGTCGAAATGGCCGAGCAGGCGGAGAAGAAAGCGACGCATGCCGAATTGAAGGAACTCGCGGCGAAGATCGCGAAGGATCAATTGGCTGAGATCAAACAGATGAAGGGCTGGGCGCAGTCCTGGTTCGGACCGGCCTAACAACTGCGCGAGTCGGCGTCCGAACCGCCGCGCGCGCGTATTAATATGTCGATCTTCTTCCAACACCTCCGCGACCCGGAGTACATGCACGTGCTGCTCAACCCGCTGCCGGTCTACGGGCTGTCAATCGCGGTCCTCGGTTTGGCGCTGGCGCTGATTTTCCGCAGCCGCCACGCCTTGATCGTTTCACTGGCGCTTGTTTTCGTGAGCGGTCTGGCAGCGTGGCCGACTTATTCGTACGGCGAGGCCGCCTATGATCGGATCAAAGCGATGTCCGATCCGGCTGGCGAGCAGTGGCTGGATGAGCACATGGCGCGCGGTGAGAAACTCGTCTACGCCTTCTATGTTCTGGCCGGGCTCGCTGCGGCCGGAGTCGGTTTGCCTTTGAAGTGGCCGCGCAGTTCCGTTCCGCTCGCGGTCGCGACGTTAGTCCTTGGTGGCGCAACTCTCGTTATCGGCGGCTGGATTGCATATCCAGGCGGTCACATTCGACACAAGGAATTCCGGTTCGAACCTCCGCCGAAGCCTGCGGAAATGGATCACGCGCATGGCGGCTCCGAACCCGCGAAGGATCATGACGCCATGCCCGGGATGCAGTCGCCGGCCGCGAGCCCGGCCGCGCCGATGGATCATGGCGCGATGCCGGGGATGCAATCGCCGATGCCGCAGCAGCAACCGGCGGAACAGACCGCAGAGCAGCTCGAAGCCAGCCGCCTGCAGTTGGAAGCGAGCCGCCTTCAGTTGGAGGCTAGTCGCAAGCAACTGGAAGCGACGGGCGGCGCAAGCCCGTCCCCGAGTGCAAGTCCAGGTGCTTCCCCAAGCGTGTCACCTTCACCTGAACACAAACGATGAACAGCCGCACAATTAAGTCGGCGCTCTTGATGGCGACGCTGATGTTGAATGCGTGCATCGCGCCTGATCCACCGCCGATGATCGGGACGGCGGCGGACCCGCAAGTGCGCGGTTCTTCGAGAACTCCACGCAATCTGCTGGAGCGGGATGAGACAACGCTCGCAATCGAGAAACAATTGAGCGCGACGCAGGCGGATGCAGAGAGTGGGCAGAAAATGGAACACGACATGGGAAACATGCCGGGCATGCAGCACGGCGAGATGAAGTCCCCAGGAATGCAGCCCAAATCCGCGGACTCGGAAAAGCAAAAACTGGCCGAAGAGATGAAGAAAACCTCTGACGAAATGAAGGATACTTCCGACGCGCTGAAGCAAAAAGAGAAGCAAGTAAAATCAGGCGCGGCCGTTTACACGTGCCCGATGCATCCGCAGATCCGATCGGATAAGCAGGGCAAGTGCCCGATCTGCGGAATGACGCTCGTGCTGAAAAAGGAAGAAACGCATGAAGGTCATTAAGAATTTCATCGCGATCTCAACTGCGGGTGTGTTTGCCGGATGCGCGCATGTCGATCCAAACCCCGCCTTCGCGGATCTCGCGAACACAGTTCACCTTCGCACAGGCAAACGGGTGCAATGGAATCGCGGGGGTGCGGAGGATGCGCAGGCGCAAGCTGCCGTTGCGTCTTTGTTGCAGCGTCCGTTAACGGCTGGGTCAGCAGTGCAGATTGCGCTGCTCAACAATCACAATCTTCAGGCCACTTACGAAGAGCTCGGGATCGCACAGGCGGATTTGGTCGAAGCGGGTTTGCTCAGAAATCCAATCTTCACGTTCGAGCGACGCCTTCCCGGCCGGGCAATGGAGGCGGACTTACTCACAGAGTTCATCGACTTGGTATTGCTTCCGGTTCGTAAGCACATCGCGGGCGCACAGTTCGAGGCGGCAAAGTTTCGCGTCGCCCATGAAGTGTTGAATCTCGCTGGTGAAACGAGCGCTGCCTTCTACGAACATCAAGGGAACCAGCAACTGATCGACCTGCGCAAGACGGTGGCCGATGCGACGGCGCGCGCCGCCGAGACGGCGCTGAGAATCAACCAGGCGGGCAACCTCAAGAACGTCGATTTGGCAAACGAGCAAGCGTCGCACACCGACGCGATGATTGCGCTCGGCAAAGCGCAAAGCGACGCGGCGAAAAGCCGCGAACAACTAAATAAGCTGATGGGTGTGTTCGGCACCCAGACAAACTGGAGCGTCGCCGCAAAGCTTCCCGAGCTGCCCGGCAGCGATGTTGCGATTGGCGAACTTGAATCGTGCGCGATCCGGCAGCGGCTCGACCTTGCCGCTGCGCGACAGGATTTCATCGCGGTTGCGCGAGGCGCGGGCATCGTGCGCCTGGATGCAATCATAGGCGAGCGCGGCGAAGTTGGTGCGCATTACGAACGCGAGAAAAGCGGCGAGTTTTCCGTTGGGCCGAGCGTCAACCTCCCGCTGCCGCTCTTTAATCAAGGCCAGGCAGCAGTGGCGCGCGGCGGTGCAAAGCTCCGCCAGAGTCAACAGCGTTACCTCGCGCTCGCGACTGAGATTCGTTCGGACGTTCGCGGCGCTCGCGACCGGATGATTCTCGCGAGAAGACAGGCGGAATACATCAAATCGACGGCATTGCCGACTCGAACGCGAGTCACCGAAGAATCGCAGCTAGAGTACAACGCGATGCAAATGTCGCCCTTTCAACTGCTGCAGGCGAAGCAGGAAGAAGTGAAGACAGGCGCGGACTACGTAGAAGCGCTCAAGGACTACTGGGTCGCGCGTGCGGATTTGCAAAAGGCGGCCGGCGGCAGCCTCAACTGCCGGATGGTCTCATTACAATCGGAAGGAAAGGACAAGCCATGATCAGTCGCAGAAAATTCCTAACGGGGACGGCTGCCGCCGCGGGAGGCGTTTCCTTGCTGCGCAGTATCGCACCGAGTGTTGCTCAAACCGTCTCGCCAACAGCAACCTATCCACCCGCACAACCCGGTCGCGATTACGCGCCAGTCATAACGCCTAACAATGTATCGCTGCCATGGAAGGTCGTCGATGGCGCGAAGGTTTATCACCTTGTCGCCGAAGAAGTGAAACACGAGTTCGCTCCGGGTCTCCAAGCATATTGCTGGGGTTTCAACGGCCGCGTGCACGGCCCGACGATTGAAGCAGTTGAAGGAGATCGTGTCCGCATTTACGTCACGAACAAATTACCGGCCGCGACAAGCATTCACTGGCACGGAATTATTCTGCCTAACGGAATGGATGGCGTGGGCGGCCTAACCCAACCGCCAATCAAACCGGGTGAAACCTTCAAGTATGAATTTACTCTGCGGCAGTACGGCACGCACATGTACCACTCGCATCACGATGAGATGACGCAGATGGCATTGGGTTTGATGGGACTGTTCGTCATTCATCCGCGCCAGCCAAAGTCTCGCGTCGATCGCGACTTCGCTTTTCTGCTGAGCGAATGGCGCATCGATACGGGAACGATGCGGCCAAATCCAAATGAGATGACCGACTTCAATATTTTCTCGCTGAACGCGCGTATTTTCCCAGGGACCGAGCCTATCGTGGCCAAGCTTGGCGATCGTGTCCGTATCCGTTTCGTGAACTTAAGCGCGATGGATCATCATCCGATGCACTTGCACGGTCATAGCTTTCGCGTTGTCGAAACCGATGGAGGGCAGATTCCCGAATCGGCCCAGCAAATCGAAGCGACCGTGCTCGTCCAGGTCGGAAGCGCGCGAACCATTGAATTCATCGCGGACAATCCTGGTGATTGGCCGATGCATTGCCACATGACGCATCACGTCATGACGCAGATGGGCGATAAATTTCCAAATATGATCGGAGTGCAACCTGGCAAGCTCGACGAAAAAATCCGCGCCAGTTTGCTTCCTGGTTACATGACCATGGGCACAGACGGAATGGGCGAGATGGCCCAAATGGGAATGAAGATGCCGCACAACAGTTTGCCGATGGTCGGTGGCGCCGGGCAATTCGGTTACATCACGATGGGCGGCATGTTCACGGTTCTGAAAATCCGTGAGGGCATCACGTCGTATGACGATCCAGGCTGGTATAAACATCCCGAGGGAACGGTCGCGAGTCTTGCGGCTGCAGATGACTTACGACGCGACGAGATCGACACGCAGGCATCACCGCCAGCGCCTGCCCCGCGCACTCACCAGCATCCGGGGTAGCGCCACAGGAGCCAAACGAGCGTCTGAATCCACCGTATGCAACAACCCGATCCAAACACCCACGCGAATGATACTGGCCTGTGGAGGAAACGGCCAAACAACTACGTAGTAGCGGCTGCGGTCGGGTTGGTCGGAATTGTCACGTGGCTAACCGCAGAACACGGCGGCAGTGCTTGCGCAGGAGGTGGATGCCTCATTCCGCCACTCACAATTCTCGCCGCGGCGAACGCGGATTCGGTTGCTACCTCAGATTCGAAAGCCATCATCGCGGCCGTAGAGGGATTTCACGCAGCGCTCATCCGTGGCGACGCGGAAGCGGCGATGAAGATGCTCGCCCCCAACGCCATAATTCTAGAAAGCGGCGCATCGCAGACGCGCGAAGAATATGCCCGCGAACACTTGGCCGAGGACATCGCCTTCGCGAAAGCAACATCGAGCACGCGTCTCACCTTGAACGTTGGGCAAGAGGGGAAGGCGGCGTGGACTATCAGCACGTATCAAACGAACGGCTCATTCGAACCAAAGCCGATTGATATCATCGCTGCGGAGCTGGTTGTTCTAACTCAGTCGCCAGACGGCTGGCGAATACGCTCGATCCATTGGTCCAGCCGGAAGAGGCCGAACGCGAAGTGAGCGAGTCGCGAGCATTTGGCACCGGCTAACAGAAGCCGGTTGACGCGACAGCATATACCCCCTAGGGGTAA
>DATENK010000448.1:0-2646 GCA_035275085.1 Verrucomicrobiia bacterium
TCATCGAAGCGTGGCAGGCGTTTGAGGCGGACGTAATTGATGTTCATGTGCCCATACAATTCGTGGCTACGGTCGATCTTAAACACGTCGACTTCGCCCGGCATGTATTTGCGCTGGCCCCAATTTGCCATGTCATCCAGCAAATTCAGGCCGCGTTCCCCAAGACGTTCCCGCGAAAGGTCGGCGGGCATGCCTTTCCAGGCCGCGCCGAGCCAGAAGTCCGCCAGATAAAAATCCTCCTTCCGAAAAATGTCCGGTGTCCAACTCGATGCTTTGATCCGCGGATGCGCTACCCAGCCGAGTCCGTTTTCTTTACGCAGCAACTCAATCATGTCCTGGCGCGAGCCGACGCGATAAACCTTCCCGAACTTCGGCTCGTCGGTGACGAACGGTTTGTCAGCCGGACGTTGCTGGATGAAATAGACGGGTTTGGGAAAAAGACTCATCCAGTGACCAGGATGTTTCCCCGGCTCAGCGATGCCGAGAATTCCACTGATCTCTTCGCCAGGGATCAGCAGAAAATCTTTGTCGGAGAGACGCCGGCACTCTTTGAACATGGCTTCCATCTCGGGCAGTCGCAGCGGACCTGGATCATTCTGATGGCCATCACCGTGAAAGTCGGCGATGTGGACCGCATTCACTCCCATCTCTTTGAACACCTCCGCGAACTCCGGTCGTCCGAGGAAGTTACGCTTCATCGCCTCGACCGCGACAGCCATATGATAATGCGTGGTGAAAGTGATGTGACCGGGCAGTTTGACGAAGCGGTCATCGTGCGTATAACGGAGCGCGTCGCGATAAGCCTCATCCGCGTTCTTTGACGTAAGCAGGTAAAACAGCCCCAAACGTTGCTTCGTCCGCGGCGGCGCATTGAACCACGGCTCAAAGGCGCGACCGCCGTCCGCCACCTGACGGATGCCGAGGCCATACGGCATTCCGTTCGTGCCATAATTTTGGCCAACCCAATTGAATTTAAGATTGTCTGTCCAATCGCGCGGGAAATGAAACTGATGCGGTGGCGGGAAGCACGCAAGAGAGCCGTTCCCCGATTCGGCGAGAATCATCCGGTGCTGCGCGGCGAGGCCCCGATTCGGGAAGTTACCGCTAACGGCGATGCGCGTCAGGCTCGCGGTGTCTTTCGTCTTCCATACGATCCCGCTCCATCCCGGATTTTCGCCGACCAAGCCAGCGTCGTAGGTGAATGCCCGGTCGTCCTCTTCAGTCGCTACGACCGCTTCAACGTGCAGCAGCCGAGCGCCTGGATAGACCGTAAATTCGAGTTCGCCGTGGAAGCTTCCGATAGTCAGATCGCCAATTGCAATTGTCGCCCGGCGGCCCGCGCTACTGACCGAGACGCGTTTTGGATCGAGCACGGCCGGGAAGCCGTGATGCGGGCGCTTGGAAGGATTGTCAAAAAACACATTCCATTTGCTCATTTCCGGCGGGCGCGCCGGCGGGGCCAGGCGTGTACCGACAGTCATAAAGAAGACCGGCTGCAAGTTGGTGAGCACAGCCTGCGGTGGCCCCCAGGTTGATTTGGACGTTCCCAGCACTTCAATCAGCGGCCCGCCGGAACGAAAATTCAATTGCATTCGACCCGCTTCGCCTTCCTCCATCGGCCAAGCCGCCTCAAGCACTAACCCGTTCGTGCGGATAATCACGCCGCAGTCTGGAGAATAACCACTTAGATCAACCTTCAGATCCTGCGCGTGGCCGCAGAACGCCAACGAAAACAGAGCCGAAATCATCGCTCGCCTCATCATCCCGACTGTAAGCCGCCCGATAATTTCGCGTAAAGATTAAGATAGCCGGCGGGCAGTGTGTCCCACGCCTAATCGCGTCAGGAGCTTCTCCACTGAAAGCTTCTGATGGGGCATCACATAGTCCGGAGCGATCTCACTCCAGGGCGCGAGGACGAAGCGGCGTTCATGAGCGCGCGGATGCGGGAGTATCAGCTCCGGACCGTTGCGGACTTCGTTGCCAAACGCGATCAAATCCAGGTCGAGCGGACGCGCTTCATTCAGGATGGTTTTCGGCTTGCGGCCGAATTCAACTTCGAGCGTTTTGAGTTTTTTGAGGAGTGTTTCGGGCGTTTCTGCGGGCAGCGGTTCGAGCGCCACCATCGCATTGATAAATGGCGCAGAATTCGGGGGACAATCAACAGGTTCCGTTTCCCACAATGAGGAACGCTTCAGAGGTACGCGCGAAAGCTTCCCAAGCTGGTCCATGGCGCGCATGACGATCGCGCGGGAATCACCTACGTTTGAACCGAGCGCCACGAACGCGATCATTTCAGCCCGAGCACGTCCTGCATATCGTAAACGCCCGGTTTCTGTTGCACGACCCAGAGGGCGGCGCGCAACGCGCCATTGGCGAAAGTTTCGCGACTCGAAGCTTTGTGCGTCACTTCCAGACGCTCTCCATTTGCTGCGAAAACGACTGTGTGATCGCCAACGACATCGCCCCCACGCAGCGAATGCATGCCGATTTCCGCATCGGTCCGTTCACCGGTAATGCCCTGGCGCCCATGGCGCAGCACTTTCGCCAACTGCTGCTGGCGCACCTCGGCGAGAATTTCCGCGAGGGTCATGGCAGTGCCGCTGGGCGCGTCCTTCTTCATCCGATGATGCATCTCGACGACTTCCA
>DATENK010000449.1:0-6612 GCA_035275085.1 Verrucomicrobiia bacterium
GGCGAGGTTTGCCGTTACTTCCACCCAGTAGACCCGATTTATGTCGGTCCATGACAACCGGATACCGTCGCCTGAGCGCGCAATGCTTAATGTGGGTGGCGGCCCGGCGGGCGTGATTCGTTCGCCTGTGATCGTGAAGGATTCGATTCCATTCGCCATCACCGCGCAGGTTACTAATGCTTCATAAAACGCTGGCTCGGTTGCAAAAAGAATCAGTTCATCGCCTTCAAACGTCTCGCCGCCTGGCACGGTGAACGTCGTTGGACGATCCAATCGCACCGCCATTCCCGGCAGATTCTCGGCCGTTTTCGCCATGACCGCGCATCCTGCAAGTCGCGGATCACCGGACAGGTTCACCGCGGCCGTATTGCTCGAAACTAGCACGGAGCCAACTACCGCGCCTTGCGACCGGATGATGAGCCTTGTCGCGTCTGTTATTGTTTGAGCCACGACCTGAACCGGTCCGTTCGAACGGTTAAACGATGCGGTGCCAGGACCGGCGAAAAGGAAGATCGTCGAGTTCGTTGTCGGCAGCTCGATCGGTGAAAAATCCATTTCGAATCCACTGACGCCGGGCAACTCCACGGAGACGCCGTCCAGATTCGAGAGCAGATTGCCGACGACCAACTGGCCGGCGACAGGCGTAAGAGTTACCTGCTGCCCGAGTGCTTTGTGGCGTTGGTGGAACATCCCGAGCCGCGCCTCCGTAAGGCAAAACGATCCCAGACCGGCGGACGTGACATCGACACGTGAGATGTATTGCACGGCATTGGTCGGATCGTCCGGCTGCACAAACAGATAGGAGGCGGCCAATCCGTCGTCCTGATTCAACGGAGGAGACGTATTCCAGGCTGCGGTAGACTCCAACTCGATCAATGCGCCGAACTTGCCGTCCGGCATACGCCACCAGGGATTAGCGCGACACCCATAGCCCGAGCCATACACGTTGATGACCCCGACAGGATTAGTGATTTGCCCAAACAGCCGCTCCCCCGCAAAGACATTCAGCCGTGTTGCCCCTAACGCGGAAAAGTCGATAGTGACATACACACTGCTGCCGCCGCCGTGCACACCTTTGACCGACGAAATGAACTTATCCGTGACGCCACTCAGGCTGCCATACGCTTTCCCCTCCATCGTATCGCCTTCATAAAGGTAACCGGTTAGTGGAAAGAGGAACATCCCTGAATCTGCTTCCCCTAGTTGCACCGATACGCCGGCGCCATCCGCGGTATCATGGACGAACAAGACGCCGTTTTCGATAACTTCCAGCCAGGTCAGTTCGCCGATGGGTGTGTTGGTAAATCCCAGCGCAACCAGCGGAGTGTTCACCGGTTGTCCAAAAGCTGACGCGATCCCTAAGGCTAAAACCGCCAGTACGCCCCGCGTCCACGCCATAATATGACTATGCATACATAAAGTACTCGGTGTCGAGCATCCATTTCTAACATCTTTTTCCGCCGGTCAACGACCGACCTGGCGTTCGTGGCTTGGAGCTTGGAACTCACCGGCTGCTGCGTCATTGTTGAGCCCCGAATATGCTGAATACCATTATTGGTATTATTCCCGCGCGGTACGCTTCCACGCGCTTCGCGGGAAAGCCGCTGGCGATGATTGCGGGCAAGCCGCTGTTGCAGCATGTGGTCGAACGTTGCGCGGAGGCAAAGTTTTTGAGTCGCGTCATAGTGGCCACTGATGATGAACGTATCCGAAAATTCGCGGAGAAGTTTAGTAGCGTGGAAATGACTTCGCCGGAACATCCCAGCGGGACCGATCGTGCAGCGGAGGTGGCCAAACGCATCGAGTGCGATGCGGTGGTGAATATTCAGGGCGACGAACCGCTAATCGATCCCGCGGTAATTGATGCGGTGGCGGGGGCCTTAGCGCATGCGCCCATGTCCACCGCCGCGACCGCGATCAAAGATCCCGCGGAATATGACAACCCAAACGTGGTCAAAGTGGTTGTCAATCTGGGTGAACGGGCTTTATATTTCTCGCGGCGTACGATACCGTATGTGCGTGACGCCGCCAGTCGTTCGCGGGACGAGCAGTTGGCGGCGTTTCCGTTTTTGAAGCATCTGGGCATTTACGGTTACCGGCGGGACACGCTGCTGAAGTTGGTCAGCTTTCCGCAATCGCCGCTGGAGCGGGCGGAAAAGCTCGAGCAGTTGCGGGCGCTCGAGAACGGCATCGAGCTGGCCGTGGTGCGAGTGGATTATGACAGCGTTGGGGTCGACGTGCCGGAAGACGTGGCGCGTGTGGAACAGCTGCTGAAACGACGAAAGAGCAAGCCATGAAATACATATTTGTCACGGGCGGTGTGGTGAGTTCACTCGGCAAGGGGCTGACGGCTGCTTCGCTCGGCACGTTGCTCGAGACGCGCGGCTTGAAGGTCACGCTGCAAAAGTTTGATCCCTATCTCAATGTTGATCCCGGCACGATGAGCCCATTCCAGCATGGAGAAGTGTACGTCCTGGATGACGGCGCGGAAACTGACCTAGACCTTGGACATTATGAGCGCTTCACAAACACGAAGCTGACGCGCTTCAATAATCTTACCAGCGGACAGGTCTACCAGACCGTATTGGATAAAGAACGGCGCGGTGATTATCTCGGCAAAACCGTGCAGGTGATCCCGCACGTCACGGATGAAATCCAAAATCGGATTCGGCAGATTTCAGAACAATCGAAAGCGGATGTGGTGATCACAGAAATCGGCGGCACCACGGGTGACATCGAAGGGCTGCCGTTCCTGGAGGCGATCCGAGAATTCGGGCTGGACGCCGGTATTGGCAACGTACTTTTTCTGCACGTCACGTACGTGCCGTTCATCAAAGCGGCGGGCGAATTGAAAACCAAACCGACGCAGCAGTCCGTCGCCAAGCTGCGCGAAATCGGTATCACGCCGCATATTCTGGTGTGCCGATGTGACCGGCCGCTGGCCAAAGATCTGCGGCAGAAAATCTCGCTCTTCTGCAATGTCCCTTACGAGGCGGTGATCGAGGAGATGGACGTTGAGCACTCCATCTACGAAGTCCCGCTCATGCTGCAGCGCGAGCGCCTGGACGACCTGGTCTGCCGAATGTTGCACCTCGATACCAAGCCGGGCGACATGTCGCATTGGCAGGACATCATTCGCAAACTGATAGCGCCGCAGCATCGCGTACGCATTGGCGTGGTCGGCAAATACATCGAGCTGAACGATGCTTACAAGTCCGTCTACGAAGCCATCATTCACGGCGGCGTCGCCAATGATTGCGGCGTTCAGATCGACAAAATTGAATCGGAGGAGATCGAGAAGCACGGAGCGGAGCAGGTGCTCAAGGGTTTGGGCGGCATCCTGGTGCCTGGCGGGTTCGGCGAGCGCGGCATCGAGGGCAAAGTCATTGCCGCCCAATATGCCCGCGAAAAGAAGATTCCCTATTTGGGGCTGTGCCTTGGGATGCAAATCGCGACCATCGAATTCGCGCGCAACGTGCTCAAGCTGGGCCACGCGCATTCGACGGAGTTTGACCCTTACACGCCGCACCCGGTGATTTGCCTTTTGGACGAGCAGAAAAATGTGACCAAGAAGGGCGGCACGATGCGGCTGGGTTTGCAACCCTGCCAACTTGGAATGAACACCCTGGCAGCGCACCTGTATGGCGCGTTCCTGATCAACGAGCGGCATCGGCACCGGTACGAATTCAATAATGCGTATCGCGAGTTATTCGAGAAACAGGGCTTCATTTTCAGCGGCACCTCGCCGGACGGAAAGCTGGTGGAAATTATCGAACTCCGCGATCATCCGTTTTTCATCGCCAGCCAGTTTCATCCTGAATTTCAGAGCAAACCCAACAAACCGCACGCGCTCTTCAAAGGTTTCATCGCCGCGTCCCACAACCACAGCCACCAAAGGCCTTTGTGACGTGACCGACTACCGGCAAGCCATCGAGTTCCTCTACGGCCTGCAGGTGTTTGGGACGAAGTTCGGGCTGGAGAATCCGCGGCGATTATCAGAGTTGGCGGGAAATCCGGAGAGGAAGCTGCGCTTCATTCATGTGGCGGGCACGAATGGCAAAGGGTCCACCTGCGCAATACTCGAAAGCATATATCGGGGAGCAGGGTTGCGGGTCGGATTATATACCTCGCCGCATTTGGTGCGATTCGGAGAAAGGATTCAGGTAGACCGGCAACTCATTCCGAATGACGAAATTGTTCGGCTCGTGAACGAAGTAAAGAGATGGATGAAAGGCTTTTCGGAGAACGATCATCCCACTTTTTTCGAAGTGGTGACCGTCATCGCGTTGCGTTATTTCCTCGAGCAACGCTGCGACTTGGTCATTTGGGAGACCGGCATGGGCGGACGCCTGGACGCGACGAACATCGTCACACCGCTCGCCAGCGTCATTACAAATGTCGGGTTCGATCATCAGCAATGGCTGGGAGACACACTCGAGAAGATAGCATTCGAAAAAGCAGGCATCATTAAGCCGACTGTGCCCGTGATCACCGCCGCGACCAGCGAGGCTTTAACCGTCATTCAAAGAGTTGCCGGCGAGCTAAAGGCTCCTCTTTCGGTCGTGACCCAACCAGCGCACATCGAGCCACTGACCGGAAAACATCAACGGATGAATGCCGCTTTGGCTTTGGAAACGGCCAGGGTGCTCCAAAGCACCCTTCCGGCCGCCACACTAGGCGACGTTTGGTGGCCGGGACGGCTGCAACGACATGGAAAATTCATTCTCGATGGCGCGCACAACCTGCCCGGAATCCAAAGCCTGGACACGGAACTCACCGGGCATCCGACCATTATCTTTGGTGTATTGCGTGACAAGGATTGGCCTGCGATGGTGCGCATTCTTTCCAAACGGGCACGTCGCCTCCTCCTTGTGCCGGTGAAAAGTAAGCGCGGTCTGCCCCCCAGTGAGATGCTCTCGGTATGCAAGGGTACGGTCTGCAATTCGTTGAGCGAAGCCGTCAATCATGCGGAGGCCGACAAGGAAGTGGTCATCACTGGCTCTCTTTATTTGGTTGGCGAAGCCATGGAACTGCTAGGCATCGCGCCGGCGCCTGCGCAGGATGAACGCATACTCAATGAACGCTGAAATCAAGGCCGTCACCTTTGACGTGGGCGGCACGCTCATCGAACCGTGGCCATCAGTCGGGCACATCTATGCGGACGTGGCGCAAGCGCATGGACACCGATTCGATCCGGAGGAGCTTAATCAGCGCTTTCGGAGCGCCTGGAAAGCTAAACAGAACTTTAGGCACTCGCGCGCGGATTGGTTGACCTTAGTGCGCGCGACCTTCGGCATGGCCGAATGCGAAAAGTTTTTCCCGGAGCTGTATCTGCACTTTGCGTCGGCGAAAGTTTGGCGCGTGTTTGACGACGTGCGTCCAGCTTTACTGCGTCTGAGAGGAGAAGGCTTGAAGCTGGGCGTCATTTCAAATTGGGACGAACGGCTGCGGCCGTTGCTCGATCAGCTGGAACTCACGCCGTGCTTTGACGTAATCGTCATTTCGAATGAGGTCGGGTTTTGCAAACCGTCGCCCGAAATCTTTCACGAGGCGGTGCGGCGTCTGAACGTGGCGCCGGAGCGCGTGTTACATGTTGGCGACAGCGAAGCCGAGGACATGGAAGGCGCGCGACGGGCAGGGCTGCGGGCGGTCATAAGGAAAGCTGGAATATTCCCTTTTGATGAATAAGTAAGGCTTCTGCACCAGGAATCCTGCCCTTATACTTTTCCGGCGTCGTTGACGGCGTTTGCGAATCGCCGGTAGGGTTCGCCTGTGGTGAAGCGAGTCTGGAATTCTTCCCTTGGGAAGAAATACATCATGGCCCTTACGGGGCTAGCGCTCATCGGCTTCGTTATCGCTCACCTCGTTGGCAACCTGCAGATTTTCCTCGGGCGCGAGGCGCTCAATCGCTACGGCCATTTTCTCCAAACGACGCCGGAGTTGGTTTGGCCGCTGCGGCTCGCGCTGCTGGCGATGGTGGTCTTGCATATCATCGCCGCGATTGCGCTTACTCGGGAGAATCGCGCCGCGCGACCGATTGCATACGCGCATTATGAAATTGTGGCGGCCTCTTACGCCTCGCGAACGATGTTCATGAGCGGGCTGATCGTTTTCGTGTTCATTATTTATCATTTACTTCACTTCACGGTCCAGGTGCCACAGATCAATCTGACCGGCCAGGACTTTCGGTTGCTGGAAGATTCGAAGCAGCGGCACGATATCTACGCGATGATGGTGGCGGGCTATCGCAACCCACTGGTGTCGGGCTTTTACCTGCTTGGGATGGCATTGCTATCGCTGCACCTGAGCCACGGGATCAGCAGCCTCTTCCAATCCCTTGGCTTGAGTAATCGCGTCTATATGCGCTTTCTCGATAAGGTTGCGAAAATTGCGGCGACCGCGATTTTTCTCGGGTACGCCTCGATCCCGGCCGCGGTCTTGATGGGGGTGGTGAAATGACGTTGGACGGCAAAATCCCTTCCGGTCCAGTTGGCCAAAAATGGGACCAGTACAAATTCAATCTGAAGCTGGTGAACCCGGCGAATCGCCGCAAATACGACATAATCATTGTAGGCAGCGGATTGGCGGGAGCATCCGCGGCGGCCAGCCTTG
>DATENK010000450.1:0-2840 GCA_035275085.1 Verrucomicrobiia bacterium
CGGCAAATACGAAGCAGATATGAAGCAGATACCTGATACCTTAGCCCTTCGTCAATACCGAACCATTCGCGGCTCGCCCGCCCCCCATGACGATAAGCTCGTCCAACTGACTTTCCGCCGCGGCGCCCACGTGTACGCGCCCCATACGGCCCGAACCGATTTATCCAGTGAAACAGAAGCGGGCTCTGCTGAAGAGCAACCCGCCGAGGGATAACTGGATCGACAGCGACGAAATAATCGATATGGCAAGGACTTGACGCCATGACGAGTTAGACCCGGAGTTGGTCACAGTAGCGCCCCTGAGGGGAGCGCAGGCCACTCCGAAAGGCCATGCCGAGCAGGTTGGCCGGGAACTCGTAAAACAACACAATGACCTAAAAGTCTCTCTGGGATTTGCCTTCTAAGGACCTCCGGGAGAGGACGGCTCCGCCCTTAAACAAGGCGGCTTGCTGATCGAGCACCAAGGCTTTACAGAGCAACCATAAGCCCGCTAAGTCACCAGCACTCAACCAGCAAGGCTCCCCCCGGGCGGCCAGCATTGTGCCCACAGCCGGACGCACGCCCAACGGTTACGACGAGTTTTCAAGGCATGACTCGGCTCTGAAATAATCTCGCCCCGAGGGGATGGAAGCACCGAAAAGAATCACGCCCGACATATTGACGCCTGTGACACAGCCGGTATCTTGTGACATGCCACGAGCGTTAGCAGTTGACTGGCACATGATTGAATCGCTCTTCATCGCGGGCATTCCGAATCGCGATATCTGCCTCAGAACTGGCGTGACACCCACGGCGTTACGAGCACGCGCCTGCCGTGGCAAGTGGAAACAGAGGCGTTCAGAAATCAATGAAGCCGTGCAGCGCGTTGCACAAGCCCAGCAAAGCGCCAAAGGGGAAAGCGCCTCTGTGCGCGAGGGTGTTTCTGCCGAGGACATCGTCGAGGACTGGGCGGATCGGCTGACTCGCATGATGATGGGTCGGATTGAAACCATCGTTGATACCCTGCCGATTGAGGCCAAGTCCCTCGCGGTTCTCAATACGGCCGTTGAGATCGTGGCAAAGATAAGCGGTGAGGGTAAACGCGTCATTCGGCCCGAGGGTAACCGTCTGGTGGACCTTGAGCTCGTGCGGGATGCTGAGGAAGCGCTTCCGACGACGCCGGAACCGCCAGCAGCCTGAACCCATGGATCGAGAGAAAAAAGCCTCAGGACGAGGCAACAGCGCAACGAGACGCGGCAGTCTTGGCAGGAATCGGACTGGAATGTCGAACCCCATCACCGTTGCCGTCGGAATGGCCGTTGAAAACCGTGTTCCCGGTGACGGGTGCGCCACCCGCAGCCTGTCGGATCGGCGCGCCCTGGCCAGCCTGGGGCAAAGCAACCTATTTCCTATTGGGTCCGGTAATAATCCGACCCCGACCCCCTTTTCCTGGCGTATGGGCGTCCTCAAAGGTAACCGGGTATCTCAAAGAAATCTTACTCCCGAGCCGATAGCTGGTGGAAATTTTGCACCAGGGAACACCCCCGCCGTCATCGCAAAGGGTGGTCATGCAAAAATATTTTCAGGATGGGGGGCAGTGTTGTGACGCGCTCGCTTGCAATCCTTCTCTGCGACCAATGCCAGACACACCGGGTAATCACGATGTTTTGGGATTTGCCGCATCACGAGCAACGCGCACGGCAGATTGAGACTGCGAAGGCGCGAGGGTGGTTTGTGCGGTCGATGGGCTCGTCGTGGATTGATTCGCAGACCGAATGCTTTTGCCCGCGGTGCCGCGTTGAATTCGATTTAACCTCAACACCCAAACCGGATGCCTGAGATCATACGAACACGGGACGGCCGCATTCTGAGTTTGCCCGACGAGTTGACCGAGGCCGAGAAGCAACTCGCGATCGCCGGCCGGACGTTTGCGCACGACACGTCCCCGCCGAGAGGCATCGCCGTAGACCTACCGAACGGCAAGCGCATCATCTTCCCTGAGGGGACTGACGAAGCGCAGATGCAGGTTGAGATTCTAAACCGCTATCCTGACCTTCGTCCGGCGGATTGGCCCAAGCATTGGCGCATTCCAACGCGGACAAACCCGCCAAGTTGGGCGGCGGAATTTCTGGAGCCGTTGACGGCGACGAACAGACCGAAAGGAAAGCGATAATGACTCTTTCGGCGTGGCGAGGGCAGCAGCCGGTAATTAACCTCTTGCGACAGTTGCGCGAGTTGGATGCGAAAATTACAGGCTCTTACGCGCGTGGGGAGGAAAGCTGGCATTCGGACTTGGATGTGTATGTGCCAGAGACGCAGTGGGCAAAGGCTGAACGGTTGATGCTGAATTCGGGGTTGGGTTTCCGGTCCACTCTTTATCTGTTGCAACACGATACCCCGATCAGATTGGAAGTGTCTCCACTATTTTACCGCCAGACCAAGCCCCTGAAGGGTTCAGTCGAAATCTTTGGCGTTAACTTTCAAACTCACTAACCCAAACCAAAAGGAACATCGTGAAACCAATATCGACTAAACCTGTTCAAGCGCCTGGCTGGCGCGCGGACCACCCCGGCATTCGCAGCAACGGTAGTAAGTCTCCCAAGCCGACATTGATGGGGCGCACCGAATCGCGGCCCGGCCCGCCGTCCACCGCTCCTGGATTGCGAGGATTCGTCCGACACGGCAAGTAAAGGCCCAACGCAGAACACGCCACAACTGTAAAGGATTTATGAGCCAGTTCGAAACTCGCGATCATTCGAGGAAACTCCCGTCATCGCCCTCTATGTCGCTCGCAGATATTCCGAGTCATTGGCGCGACTCGGGCGGCCCGTCAGAAGACGATGTTGCTCCGGAGGACGCCT
>DATENK010000451.1:0-2037 GCA_035275085.1 Verrucomicrobiia bacterium
CCGCGCACGGATACGAGATTCAAATGCTCTATGGGATGGCGGAGCCGGTGCGCCGAGCCATTATCGCCAATGGCCAGCGCGTGCGGGTTTATCTTCCCGTGGGCGAGTTGTTGCCGGGGATCTCATACCTAATTCGGCGGCTGATGGAGAATACTTCGAATACCTCTTTCCTGCGCCAGACCTACGCGGATCGGAAGGATATCAGCCGTCTGATTCAGCCGCCGACAGGGATCGAACGGGGCAGACCGGACCCAACACACGGGTGGAGCGAAGGTGGTGACCGGCGAGAATTTCGCAATGAGCCGCTCATCGATTTTTCCCGGCGTGAAAACCGCGAGCGCTTCGGTCAGTCGCTGCAGAAAGTGCGCGAAGAGTTCGACCGTCAGGCGGGCCGACGGATCGATGGTCCAACACTTGCGTCCCCCAATCCCTCTAATCCGGCCGAAATTATCGGCCGAGTGCGCATCGCCACGAGCAGTGATGTAGAAAGTACCATCGAAAGCGCGGCGCGTTTTTTTCCACACTGGCGCGGTCAGGCAGCATCGGAGCGCGCACAGTTTCTTTTCGCTGCCGCCGAGATTATGCGGCAGCGACGTTGGGAGCTCGCCGCATGGGAAGTCTTCGAAGCAGGAAAGAGCTGGCGTGAAGCGGACGCGGATGTTGCCGAGGCGATCGATTATCTCGAATACTATGGGCGCGAAATGTTGCATCTGGCGCTGCCCCGCGAAACGCAACAGCTGCAGAGCGAAAGCAACATCTACTTATACGAGCCGCGCGGGCTCGCGGCGATTATCGCGCCGTGGAATTTTCCTCTGGCGATCCTTACCGGGATGACGGCGGCTGCACTGGTGACCGGCAACTGCGCTCTGGTGAAACCGGCGGAACAGTCACCGATCATGGCGGTGCGCCTGCTGGAAATTTTGCGTGACGCCGGATTACCGGCGAACGCTTGCCAGTTGCTTCAAGGCGGCGGTGAAATTGGCGCGTCTCTGGTGCGCTCGCCGCGGATTCATCTGATCGCTTTCACCGGCTCGCGCGAAGTCGGTTTGGAGATTTTGCAGCAAGCGTACACGCATCGTGCAGGGGAAGATCACGTGAAGCGGGTGGTGTGCGAGATGGGCGGTAAGAACGCCGTCATCGTCGACAGCGATGCCGATATGGACGAAGCCATCATTCATGTTATCGATTCGGCCTTTGGCTACCAAGGTCAAAAATGCTCTGCCGCGTCGCGTTTGATCTTAGTCGAAGAAATCTATGAGCGATTTTTAGCGCGTCTCATCGAAGCGACGAAAAGCCTGCAAATCGGTCCTCCGGAAGATCCGCGCAATACCGTCGGGCCTTTGATCGATGCCGAAGCCAAAGCGCGCGTTTTGCAATATATTCAAGTGGGAAAAATAGAAGCGAGCTGTGCCTTGGAAATGACCGCTCCCAGCGAGGGATTCTTCGTCGGTCCGGTAATTTTCCGCGACGTCGATCCGCAAAGCCGAATCGCCCAGGAAGAAATCTTCGGACCTGTGCTCGCGGTCATCAAAGCCGCCAATTTCGACGATGCCCTGGCGATCGCCAATCAATCTTTGTTCGCGCTTACGGGCGGCGTCTTTTCGCGTTCACCGGCGCACATCGAAAAAGCGCGCCAGGAATTTCGTGTCGGCAATCTTTATATCAATCGAAGCATTACCGGCGCTGTTGTAGAGCGACAACCGTTCGGTGGGCTCAAGCTTTCCGGAATCGGTTCCAAAGCAGGAGGGCCGGACTATCTCCTGCAATTTCTCGAACCGAGAACGATTTCGGAAAACACGCTGCGTCATGGATTCGTTCCACCGGACAACGTGAGGCCAAAATAGCAGTTCAAGCCGTTCAAACGGTTCAAGCCGATGGATCCAAAACACTGTGAACCTTCGGTTGCGTCCGGACCTTATCGTGCGCCATGGTGGCTGCCTGGCGGACATCTGCAAACGATTTATGCACGCTGGCTGGCGCGAAGCTATGCGGTTTCGTATCGGCGCGAGCGCTGGGATACGCCGGATCACGACTTTA
>DATENK010000452.1:0-6315 GCA_035275085.1 Verrucomicrobiia bacterium
AATTGCTCACCCCTTAACTCGATTGCTGTTCGGATCATCTTGAAGAAACCGAAAAATACCGGAATCTGCAGCATCATCGGCAAGCAGCCGCCGAGCGGGCTCACGCGATTCTTCTTCATGAACTCCATGACCTCGCGATTCATCTTCTGCGGATTGTCCTTGTACTTCTCCTGGATTGCTTTCATCTGCGGCTGCAGCGCGGCCATCCGCTTCATGGATTTCGTACTAGCGTTGGTCAGTGGCCAGAAAAGCAGCTTGATGATCACCGTGATGGCGATGATTGCCATCGCATAGTTCAGACCGAAGCTGTGTAGGCCGTTCATCGAGGACAAGAGGACTTGCGCAAACCACCCAAAAAAGCCCTCGTAGTCCATCACGGCATCGATGTTCGTTTTGAGGCGCGCGCTGACCCGCGTTAGCCGCTTGTATTCCTTCGGCCCGGCGTAAATCACAAATTCGCGTTCCAATGCTTGCGTCTGGGTCAGGACCGCCGCCGGATAAATCAACGATGTCTGCAGGCCCACCGGCGGCGCAGCCGAGCGAGCGTCATTGGTCGCGACGCGGAGTTGCGTGTGCGTCACATGGATTTTTTCCGCATGCTCCTTCGGAACCGTAATGATGGTGAAGAATTGCCCGTGCACGTCCGCCCACATCACATTGTTGTTGCCTTGCTCGTAGTCCGTCCGTGGGGTGCTTGGGAGATGGAAGAAAGCGCACCCGAAACCCTTATTCTGGAACCATGGTTCGTCTACCGAAAGCTTCTTCTCCCCATTGTACCAATAGCTGCCAAGCGTTGTCGGGTCGTCACGCGCGCCGAGTGCCGATCCGGTGCCAATCGCGACCGCCTGCGCCGGCAATGCCAGCGCCTGTGCCGATTGGTTCTCAAGTCGCACCTTCGCGGTCACTAAATAATTGCTGCTTACCGCGAACTCTTTTGTAATCCGCAAACCGTTTGTCAGCGTCTTGACCGCGCGCACAATCTGTCCGTCCCGCGTCAGTTGAAATAATCCATCGCCCAACAGCGCCTCGCTGCCGAGCACGGCCAACACTGGCACGGCAGTCCCGGTGTTGAGGCGCACGCGATTGCTTTCCGACACTCCCTTATCGTTGCAGGTGATCACCGCGGGATATCGCTTCAACTCCGCCGTTTTTAATCCGCCACCGTGCGATGTGAAAATGTAACGCGCGTCGTCTGTTTCGATTTCCGCCAGTTCCTCAGGCGCGTTCGTGTTGACCAGCGTCGCCCGGACGGGCGGTGTGACAGTCGTCGGCTGGTTTGTGACTGTCGCAACTGTTTGCGTCGTGGCGACGTTTGTTTGGAAGACAATCTGATTTGTTTTGTGCGGCGCGGGAGTCGGAGGCCAAAGACGATTTGTCAGCGGAAACCAAAGCACCAGGAGGAGGAACGAAATGGCAACGATAATGATGCTTTTCTTGTCCATCGGAACCTACAAGGTAGGGCGAGCTTTATCCGGCACCGGGTCGCATCCGCAACCGCCCCAGGGGTGGCAGCGGCCCACACGCTTGATCGCGAGCATCGACCCTCGCCATGCGCCATGGTGCCGAACCGCGTCGAGCGCATATTGGGAGCAGGTCGGGTAGAACCGGCAACCGAAACCCATCGGCGTGAACACAACATCAAAAATTGGAGACACCACGAATCGGTAACACCGCAGGGCAGCGAACAAAGTCCATTGCGCGACGTTCACGGCGCCTCCTTTAGCAGTCGGCCACGGCGCAGCGCGACCAGAAAGTCCCGCTCCACGTCCGCAAAATCCTTTCCAACAATGGACGGCCGCGCCACCAGAATCAGGTCCACGGGATGTTCCAGTTCCAATTGATGCAACCGAAATGCTTCGCGCAACAATCGCCGCGCGCGCGAGCGCTGCACGGATTCGCCCACTTTGCGCCCGGTAATCACGCCCAAACGGCTACGGGCGCCAGCACGCAGATCCAGCCAATTCGCAACCAAGCATCCATTCGCAATCCGTTTGCCTTGGGAGCGTGCGCGCGCGAAATCGCGTCCTTGTTTGATGCGGCTATCGCGTGACAAACCCAATTTTCCCTGAGCACCGGCGCTCATCCTGGTGGCTGCGCTCATACGAGCGCAGTGATTAAGCGGGCGTCAACCTTTTGCGCCCGACGCGCCGGCGGTTGGACAGAATACCACGCCCGCTCTTGGTGGTTGCGCGCGCACGGAAGCCATGCTGCCGTTTGCGACGGATTTTGGATGGTTGATATTGCCGTTTCATAAATGTCTTTCAATTTACCCCCGAAAGGGAACGGTGAAAATAACAATGCGTCCCGAACTGTCAAGCGCCCCAAACCATTCCGGCTGCGCTCGTCAGACGGCGGCTAGACCGTCATGATCTCTTTCTCCTTGTGCGCCAAATGCGTGTCAATCTTGCCAATGTATTGATCAGTCAACTTTTGCACTTCCTTCTCCCCGTGTTCCTGATCGTCCTCGGTAAGGATGCCTTCCTTCGCTTCCTTTTTCAAATGCTCAAGCGCATCGCGGCGCACGTGCCGCACTGCCACGCGTCCGTTCTCCGCCATCTTGTGGATGACCTTCACGAATTCATGGCGCCGCTCTTCGCTTAACTCCGGCAGCACGATGCGAATAATCTTTCCCTGCACTGCGGGGTTCAGTCCCAGGTTTGACTTTTGAATGGCTTTCTCAATCGGGTGAACCGTCGAAGCGTCCCACGGCTGAATGACGAGCATCCGATGCTCGGGTGTGGTGATACCCGCCAATTCCCGCATTCGCATGTGCGACCCATAGACCTCCACCATGATATTTTCCACCAGCGCGGGCGAGGCTTTGCCCGTTCGAACTCCCGAAAACTCATGCTGCACCACCTGCTCGGTCTTAATCATTTTGTCCTCGGCCTCCAGCAGAATGTCATCGATTGGCATAGCGTTCCGACATTAACCACATCAAGCAGTAAACGCAATAGGCGCCTTGACATGTATCAGCCCGCTGTCTCAAAAAAGGGCACTGCGCTGGGGCGTTGAATGCAAAAGGACACAGTGCGGGAGTAGATTCTCGCATTTGCGAAACCGCGATTGCGCGGCATGCATTTGGCTAATGGAACCCGCTATGGGTGCCCGGTAGGCGCGCTAATCAACTTTCATGTCCTGGTGGATCGCTCAGCAGCTTAAGTCCAAGAATCCGCAGACGCGGCGGGAAGCAATCGAAAAGCTTGCCAAAGAATCGTCTTCGCAATCGATTCAGCTCCTCGTCGATTGTTTGAAAGATTCCGAAGCGGACGTCCGTGAAGCTGCCGCCAAATCCCTCGGCCGCATCCGCGATCCGAAGGCCATCGCTGCGCTCATCAACGCCCTGCATGATCCTGCCGGTTCGGTCCGCGAAGCCACGGTTTCCTCCCTCCGGCAGATCGGCGACCTCGACGCGGTTGATGCGCTTGTCAGTTGCCTGAAGGACCCGCAAGGCAGCGTTCGCTGGCAAGTCGTCAAAACCCTTGAGCGCTTCGGCTGGCAACCGCGCACGGACCAGGAAAAGCTTTTGCGGGCCATCGCGCTGGGGGATTATTTTCACGCGGCGCAGTTGGGTGAGATGTCGATTGACGCTCTCGTCAAATGCCTTAATGACGAAACATGTCGTAATCGTCGCGGCATCATCGAAGCGCTCGGATACATCGGTGGCGAGCGCGTGATCAATGTTCTCCTAAAGGCGCTTAACAACGCTGACGGTGCGGTCCGCATTGCTGCAGTGGATGCACTCAAGGAAACGCGTGATCCGAGATGCGTGCCGGCGCTTATTAAGTGCTTGAAAGACCACGACCCCGGCATTCGCGCGGCCGCGGCGGGCGGCCTGGGTGGTTTTGACCGCAGTGCGGTCATGGCCCTCGCAGGCACTCTCAAAGATGCACACTGGGCAGTCCGTAAAGCCGGGGTCGAAGCGATTGGCCGCACCAAGGAACCCAGCATGGTTGATGCGCTGTATCCTTTGCTGCGGGATCCCGACCACGACGTCCGCGAAGCAGCGTGCGAGGCGCTCGGTAAACTCCGGCAGCCGCGGGCGGTTACCGCATTGGTACTCGCCTTAATCGACTCTCAAACGCCCGTCCGCACCTGTGCCGCTGTCGCGTTGCGCGATATCGAGCCGGATTGGGACAAACTTCCCGAAGCCCGCAATGCGTTGCCACAATTGCGCGAGGCCCTGAACGACCGCGAATATTGGGTGCGCCAGGCTGCGCGCGAAGCCATCCAGCGCATCGAGAACGCCGAGGATTCGCCTTTGGAACGCGTCGGGTCAGTGGACGAAAAAGTCGGCGCGGCTCTGAATATACTTGCGTCACTCGTCGCGCATGCGCATCGGGATTTGCGCCAGGCTGCCGTAGAGGCGCTTGGGCGATTCGGCAACCCGCAACTCGCGCACCTCTTACAACCGCCGTTGCAGGATGACGATCCCTGGGTACGACAAGCGGGCCTTGAGGCGTTGCAACGGCTGGGTATCGATCCTGGAGTGGGGGTGGCGGCATGAGCGGCAGCACAAAGCGAGTTCTCTTCGTTGACGATAATCCACAATTCCTGGACCTGACGCGCGAGATCATGTCGCGCCTGGCAGGTGCCAGTTGGGAAATTCATACAGCGCAGAATGTCGGCCAGGCGATGAACATGATCGCTGAGAAACAGATAGATCTGGTGGTGCTCGACGTCTTGATGCCGGTCGTGGACGGGATGCAGTTCCTCAGCTTGCTCAATCGCAAGCACCCGAACGTCCTCAAAGCCGTGCTCACCGGCGATTCGTCCGAAATGCATCGCACGATCTGCATGAGCCGCGGTGCGGAATTATTTCTGCCCAAACCGCAAGGCGACTCCGAATGGCATGTGGTTTTCGACAGCCTCAATTCCATTGGCCGACTCCAGCCACAGGAAGGTTTTCGTGGTGTGCTTCGGCGCGTCGGTTTGCAGGACGTGTTGCAGATGGAATGCCTGTCCCGCAACTCAGCGCTCCTCGAAATCACGACGAAGGAATTGCGTGGATTAATTTATATTTTCGAGGGGCAAATCATTCACGCTGAAGCAGGCGACCGCAGCGGACCCGAAGCCTTCAATTTCCTCATGGGGCTCACCGGTGGGGAATTTGCGCAAAAGCCATTTGTCACGCCCACTCAACGGACCATCACCGATTCATGGGAATTCCTGCTGATGGAAGCGGCGCGGCAGCGCGACGAAACGTTTGGGCCCGACGACCCGATCATATCGGAGACGCCTGTGGTCCCACAATTTCGTTCCGCGGGCCAGCCGGTTGCCGCCCCCCAAAAGCCTGCCGGCCCGCAATGGCAACCGCCTGCCGCGCCTGCGTTGCCGCAGCCCCGCCGACCGGCGCCCCCGCGGCCTACGGAACCCCAGACCAATTTCTTTACCCGTCCGCCGGCTCCGAATGCTGCGGACACGCAGCGTCCCGAAGTGACGGAGTTCGTCGTCTTTTCCTCTCAGGGTGATTTGATCTACGAGTGGCAGTGCCCGGATTCAAACGCGCGCATTAACTTTCTGGAATTCCTATCCCAAAAGACGCGGCAGCTTGGGCAGGGCTTACCGATGGGACATTTCGAACGCTTCGAGGTATTCGGCTCGAAGTCGCGCATCATCACCCAGATCGAAAATGATCACGCGGTCTTCGTGCGCTCGAATGTGGCCCCTGATAACTCGGTAGTGGGGGACCACGCATGACCAACAGACTGCATCAATGGATCCAAAGTAACCTCGGTATAGCCGGCGTGCTCGGCTTTGGCATCTATACACCGAACAAAGGAAGTTTCATTGAGAGCTGCGCCAGCACCTTCTCGGCCCAGGCGCTTGAAAATGCCTGGCGTTGCGTGTCCGAAACAATCCCTGTCTTGCAACTGAATCATTTGCCGACCGCCCGTTTCCGTTTCGTCTACCATCACGCCGTCGTCCATTGCGAGCGCCGCCGGGACGGCACTTGCCTCGGCATCTTCGCGGTCAAAGGTCATCAATTCGAGCAGGACGAACTGTATCGGCTCCTTAACGAGTTCCACGCGCTGTAATCTCTTCCGACTCGTCTGCGCTTCCCGTATTGCGTTTACTATTAGCGTTTATGGTGCAGCCGTGCGCAACTGGCGAAGCATCAAGCGGGCACGCTGATCGTCCGGCGCGTATTGCAAACCCTCGTCGAGAGATTTGATCGCCGCCTCACGGTCGCCAAGCTGAATCTGAATCTGGGCCACCTGGAAATGAAGATTCGCCATATGAGGTCGCGCCGCGATTGCTCTTTTGAGCAGCGTTATCGCGCTTTGCAGGTCCCCCTGACTGGCGCGCGCGAAC
>DATENK010000453.1:0-5683 GCA_035275085.1 Verrucomicrobiia bacterium
TGCGAACCACAAATTCGCGAAGTGATCGCCCACATCGCTCATAGCGTGCGATTGGTCGGGAACTAAACCCTTCAATCGTTCCATTTCCGCGCGCAGCGCGGTAACGTCGGGAAGCTTTTCATTAGCGCTGCCAGAATTCTCAGCCGCGTAGTTGAACACGCTAAACATAGCAACCAGACTCAGTCCGCCGACGACAATCCGTTTGATCATAGGAGCCTTTCTTAAATGGAGATGACTGTGAACACCATCTTTCCAGCTATCAAAGATGCACGAAGGCCGCGCACGCCTCCAAGACGAAAACGAAGTACGGTCGGAACCGGGCTTTAATTGGGGCCCAGGAAGCGTCCGCGGGGAGTCGCTTTTCGTAGGGTTATCACCCCATTCACGGCGTTGGCCGGAGTACTATCCTTGTGCCCGTAAGGAGGTTTGTGGGACATGGGCTTTCGAATGCCCTTTGTAGAAGTCGTTCCTTTCCGCTCCTCACCATTAGCGGAAAGGGTGCGAGCCACCTAAAACCCTTCACGCAGCAAACACTATGACTCGACTTCCAGCAGGCGACCGCTTCGAGTCACCGTCAATTTGATCCCGCGAACGTGATTCACCATGTTCTCGAACTCGCTGAACTTCAGCGGCTTCACCAGAAAAGAGTGCGCCCCCAGACCGTAGGCCTGCGTGATGGCTGATACGTCGGAGCCGGTTAGCACTACCACCGCCAAGGGCGCTCGCAATTGCTGCTTATGAAGCGCCCGCAAAACGTCGAAGCCGGAACCATCGCCCAAATGCAAATCGAGCAACAGCAGGGTCGGAAACGGGTAAGCGTCCCGGTCGCCATATACGCCTTCGCCCCTCAAATATCGCACGGCATCACGGACTGATTCCACCCATTGGAGCGGGTTCAGGATCCCGGACTTCTTAAACATCAACCTCAAAAGTTCGAAATCATCGTGCCGATCGTCCGCAACGAGAATGGTCCGTCTGTTCAAGTCCGCAGCCGCCAACTCAGGGGTCTGATCGTTTAGCCCTGCGCCTGTTGATTGCGGCGAAACTGCTGACATCATCGTACTTGTACTAGACCAAACCTATCAGATGGCAGTAGGTAAAACCCTGCCGAAAACCAAGGAATTTCCTTGGTTAGCAGAACTCCTCATAGCGATTCAATCGTTCTCTAGCGAATAACAAACAGGCGAATATCGCAATGCTGTGCGCCAATACTTTCCGGGTACTGGGATTCCTGCAAAGAGGCGGTTTCCAAATTAGAACTCCCGCATCTTTTTTCTCGGTACCCGGAAAAATTCAAAGCGTACGTCGCTGCCGTGCTTACTGCTTTGACTCCGCCCCCCGGACTTCATTCGTGCTCGCGGGTGCCGGCAACGACGCCAGCCGGACTTCATGGGCCTTCCGCCACTCATCCCCAAGGTCCTGGATGGTTTTGCCTGTGTATTCTTTCCAAAGGTCTTCAGAGTATTTGCCGGCTCGCGACGCCACGTTGAGCTTTTGGATAAGTTGCTTGTCGTATTTCTCGACGGCCCAGTTCAGAAAGTTGGCCGTGATCCGGTAATTCCCATCGTACTTGGCACGAGAAAGATTGCGCTGCGTGATCTCCGCGCCTTTCGCTTGCGGTTCGTAAATGAACCAACGGATGTAATCCGGAATCCCCTCGACGACCCAACCCGGCGTTCGGGCGGCGTCGGGATTCGCTCGCCGCGCGCGACCGTAATCCTGCACCACATGGACCAATTCATGGACAACTGCGCCTTTGGCCTCGCCCTTCAGATTCTTGCGGAACCATACGGCGTTGCAATTCACTCGTCCGCCGCCCGCCGACGCGGGCGTCCCCCCCATGTTATCGCGAAAACGGATGGTCACGTTCGTGGCCGGCTGGAAGCCGTCACTGGGAAGGAGTTTTACGATTTTCGGGTACCATTCCTTCACCACGGGGGCGAGTTCAGTGTTGGCCCAATCGGAGAGATCAGGCGCAACAGAGGTATCCATCGTGAACTGATATTTTCCTCCGGCAGCTTCGAATGTTTTGTTGGTTTCGGCCGCAGCGGTGCATGCTGAGAACGCCAGGACTAGGATGATCTGAGGTTTCATAATTGTATTCGTGTAAATCGAATCGGCAGACTCGAGGGCCCATGAACATGCAGACCCCGCCGCGGCTCCCAAGGCTCCTTGGTGGACAGTTGGATGTTTGCCATGCGTCCCAACAAATCAGTCAGCGCAACCCGCCCTTCGACCCGCGCGAGAACAGCACCCAGGCAAAAATGAATCCCATGCCCAAATGCGATATGCGGGTTTGGATTGCGCGCGATATCGAAGCGGTTCGCATCTTGAAACACTTTCGGGTCACGATTGGCGGCGCCGATCATCGGTAAAACCGCTTTGCCTTTCGGAATCGTTTGGCCGTGCAGTTCAAGATCATGTTTTGCCACGCGGAGCATCCATTGTAATGGTGAACGATAGCGCAAAACTTCTTCGATGGCGCTTGGCATCAGGTGGGGCATTCCTCGCAGCCGTGCAAGTTGATCCGGATTATCGATGAAGCAAAGGATCGCGTTATTAATCAGATTCGTGGTCGTCTCGCTGCCCGCGAGCAGCAGCACCTGGAAAAAACCAAGAATGTCGTGCGGGCTCAGGCATTCGCCATCCACCTGCGCCTGCACCATGCGGGTGAGCAGATCGTCTTTCGGATGACTCCTGCGATCTTCGGTCAACGCGCTCAGATAATCGTTCATCTCTGCGGTCGCCGCCATGAACTCGTTCATGGCACCCGCGGCTTTTTCGCCGCCCGGCACCGTATAGCTCATATCGAGCAGCACGTCATTCCACACCCTGAACCGCGGACGATCAGCCACCGGCGCGCCGAGCATCTCTGCGATCACCATCATCGGCAGCGGAATTGCAAAATCCGTGGCCAAATCCATCTCGCCGCGATCGATTACCCCGTCGAGCAAGTCACGCGAAAGCTCGCGAATCCGCGGCTCAAGGTTTGTGATTGACCGTGGCGTAAACGCCTGCGAAATCAGCGCGCGCAGTTTCGAATGGCGCGGCGGATCCATAAAAATTATCCATTCGGCCGGTCCGATGCGCGAACTGAAGGCGTCATGATCATTCAGGACTCGCTTCGCCCCTTCGTAGTCGAACACCATCAACAACCCGGAATTCGGATCGCGGAACAGCGGCGAAGCTGCGCGAATCTGGTCGTACAAGGGATACGGATCGCGGCGAACGTCGTCGGCAAACAGATTCAGCATACCCGGCAAGTCTGCAACGATAGACATTCAGCGTTGAAGGTTCAATACTGGAGATTGCAGATTGCCCACATGGCGCCAGTGCAACTGATCGATTCCAGCTTCGCAGGACCCGCTTGGGAATTGGCCTGCGATGAAGCGCTCCTGGAAAGCGGTGAGGCCGGCGAACTTCCAGCCGGCGGCGTTCTGCGGTTCTGGGAAGCCGAAGCGCCATTTGTCGTGCTGGGCTATGCGAACAAGGCTGCGCTGGAAGTGAATGCTTCCGCCAACATTCCTGTTTTTCGCAGATGCACTGGTGGGGGCAGCGTCGTGCAAGCGCGGGGCTGTCTGAATTACTCTTTGGTCCTGCCTATCCTCGCTACGGCCGAATTGACCAGCATCACCCAAACCAATTGCTTCATTATGAAGCGGCATCGGCAGGCAATTGCGCCTTTGGTTCGAGGTGAAGTGACCGTTGAAGGCCACACCGATCTTGCCCTCGATGCCAGAAAATTCTCCGGCAACTCGCAGCGCCGCAAGAATCGGTGGCTATTGTTCCACGGCACTTTCCTGCTGCAGTGTGACTTCGGGTTAATCGCCAAAGTCCTTCTTCCACCTCCGCGCGAACCCGCCTACCGCAAGGGACGGCAGCACTCAGACTTTTTAACGTCGCTTGGATTATCGCCGAACGCGGTGAAGGATCGCATCAAACAAGCATGGGCTGCGACTGGTTCTTTCAGAGGCGTTCCGTACAAATTTATCGAAAGTCTCGTTGAAACTAAATACTCGCGCCGCGAGTGGAACTTCAGGACTTAGGCGTTGGGTATTTTTACGTCGCGAATACGGTAAATTGCTTATGTATTCTGGCGTCTGTCCCCTGAAAATTGCAGTGTGGGTATGGAATCCGCCGCGAAGCGCCGAGTCCTGAATTCGCTGTTCGTCGTAAGCCCCCTTCTGCTTTACTCGACCTATCTGGCGATCCGCCGCGCGGGTGTTGCGGTATTGTATCGCCCGGCGCCGCTTGGCGATTGCCAGGCGGTACCCGATCTCAGTTATTGCGACGACTGCACGAGCCAGAAACACCGCCTGGATCTTTATCTGCCGCCGACACGCAACTGGCCGATGTTCGTTTTTGTGCACGGCGGCGCGCTTATTTCCGGCGACAAATGCCTGCGCGTCTGTGGCGCCGATGTGTACGGCAATATTGGACGCTTTTACGCTTCACGTGGCATTGGGGTCGCGCTGATCAATTACCGGCTCCAGCCTCAGGTTACCTGGCGCGAACAAGTGGATGACGTGGCGCGCGCCACGGCATGGCTCTACACGCACGCGCAGAATTACGGCGGCGATAGCTCGCGTCTGTTCATTGGCGGGCATTCAGCCGGCGCGCAGTTGGCTGCGCGCGTGGCGCTTGATGCGGCGCCACTTCGCCAATATGGCTTGTCTCCCACGATCGTAAAAGCAGTCATCGCGGTCAGCGGCGCTGGTTTCGATCTCCGCGATGAGGAGACTTACGAATTGGGCAGGAATCTCTATCTCTATGAAGCGCGATTTCGCGGTGGCGATCCCACCGATCAATGGAAAACCGCGGCATCGCCCATCACTTTCGCCAGTCCCGCGGCGCCGCCGTTCCTGATCATTTATCCGCAAGGCGAGACCAGGGCCCTTAAACGCCAATCCAATTTGTTGCATGCTGCGCTTCGCGAGCAAGGGACCGAAAGTGAACTGGTGGTGATCCCCGGCGAAAACCATTGCCGCATGGTGCTGGCCTTAAGCCGCGCCGACAAAGCCGCCGCCCCTGCGATCCTCTCCTTCATCGAGAAGTTCGACACCGCTCCCAAGCACTCCCTGGACGAAGTTACGCACGTGGCAGTCTAACGATTGCCCGGTAGAAACTGCTTGGCTATCGTCTAATCTGAGGCATGTTGAGCGCTTCATGAGAGCTGTTTCGCTGTTGTTTATCTTTGCCGTTTTCGCGCACGCCGCTGAGCCAGACCTTGGTCCCACATTTTCCGGCACGATCCGCGCCAAATTTCCCGGGCGAAACATCACGATGAAAGGCATCGTGGTGACTCTGGATGCCGAAAAGAAAACTTACGTTTGTTATGATACGGATCTAATGCGCGTCTCCGTCGGGTGGACCGGCGAGTTTCTGAAATTCGGCAATTACCTGAAAGAAATCGTTCATCCACAACCACCCGAAGTCGCTGGGCAGCCGGTGTTCGGGACGAAGCCGGGCCCAGGCTGGACGAAAAACGGCAGCCTGGCCGATCCGCGCGCGCACTCGGAAGGTCCCTTGCCACGCGATTACGCCAAATATCGCGGCCTTTACATGAACGGGTCGCATGTGGTGTTCTCATATACGGTCGGCGATGTCGGCGTGCTGGACATGCCGTCGGTGGAGTATGTGGACGGCCAACCTGTGTTCCATCGTACGCTCCAATTCGACAAGC
>DATENK010000454.1:0-7944 GCA_035275085.1 Verrucomicrobiia bacterium
AAAAGTATCCCCTCAAAGAACTCGCGGGCGCCTGCGACTATTATCAGAACAAAAAAGGGCGCATGATCACCTTTGAGTATATCCTCATTGCCGGCATTAACGATTCACTCGACCAGGTCGAGCCCCTTGCGACCCTCGCGCGCAAACTCCACGCCAAGGTGAACCTCATCCCATACAATAAAGTCGAAGGCCTGCCCTGGGAACGCCCGACTGAAGACGTCCAGGAACAATTCCTCAAAAAACTCGAAGCCCGCCACATCACCGTCACGCTTCGGCGGGAAAAAGGCCACGACATCGACGCGGCTTGCGGCCAGCTCCGCCTCCGGACGGAGCGAACCACTGCCAGTGCGCAGTAGCAAGTCAGCTGCGGCAAGTCCGCGTAAAATCTACGTACACCGAAACATTATCGTTAAAGCCTAGGGAAATCGCCGGATTAATCTATGTACACGATCTGTTACGTACATAGTTCGATGTATGTACAAAGGCGTCGTCGGCGCGTCTTGTTTTTGCCGTCCCGTTCGGCTATGTTGCGGCCAGTGACGCCCCATCGGACTGCCCGATTTCGCTTCATTGTCCCCGTATTGCTTGCGTGCATCCTTTCGGCGTACTCGAAGCCGATTAAACTTCGATCCGGGCAGATCGAGCCGCGAGGCGAATCCGCTCGGGGTCATGGGCCGACACAACCCCGCGGCGACGCGGACCTGTATCTCATACAACTAAAGGATAATCCGCCGCGCGATTGGCGAGGGGAAATAAAGGCCCTGGGCGTTCAGGTGCTGCGCTATGTGCCCGAGGACAGTTTTATCGCGCGGATTCCCGCCGGGTCGGTCGCGCGGATTGGCATGCTGCAGTTTGTGGAGTGGGTCGGTGAATATTTGCCTGAACACAAGGTGCATCCAAAGCTCGCGAGGGCCCTCGCGCTACCGGGAGTTCAGTCGCATAATGTAAGTATTTTGCTTTCGCGACAAGCAACGGGTAACCAGCGGAACTCAAGCCGGGCCGCATTTATTTCTGTCCGGCAAGAGAGCACCTTGCCGTTTGGGCACATACTGCGCGGCAATGTTTCGAGCGCGAAACTTGCAGAACTAACCCGATCTTCCGCGGTCCTCTGGATCGAACCAGGCCCGAACTTCAAGCTGGTGGATGAGACTGCGGCAAAAATTGTCGCCGGTGATGGTGGACCCGCCCAGACTTTCGCGCAGTCATTCGGGTTTGATGGCACCGGCGTTACCGTTGCTGTGCCGGACAGTGGCTTGAACAACGGCGACGCAGCCTCCATGCATCCGGACCTTTTCGGCCGCGTTCCGACATTTTTTTATTACGGAACGCTCACGGATGCCGCGGACGAGCATAGTCACGGCACACACGTAGCCGGGATCATCGCGGGTAATGGCGCGACCGGGGAAGTCGACGAATATGGCGCGCTTTACGGCCTCGGCGTCGCCCCACAAGCGCGGATTATTCCACAAAGGATATTCGACGGAATCGGAAATTACGAGGCGCCACCCAGTTTCGAGCGTCTGACGCGCGACGCGGTGCGCGCCGGGGCTGATATCGGGTCAAACAGTTGGGGCGATGACACGCAAGGGCGCTACGATCTGAGCGCCGCCGAGTTCGATGCGCTGGTGCGCGATGCTGACGCGCTGGCGCCAGGCGCGCAGCAATTCATCCTTGAGTTTTCGGCCGGTAACGCCGGGCCGGGTGAGCAGACGATTGGCAGCCCGGCAGTTGCGAAAAACGTGATCGCCACCGGCGCCTCACAGAACGATCGGTTTGATTTCATTATCTACGCCGAAGGGCAGGATGCGATGGCGGATTTCTCCAGCCGCGGGCCGTGCGAGGACGGGCGCATCAAACCGGACGTTGTTGCACCCGGCACGTGGATTGCGTCGCTGAAGTCCGCTTCGGCAGGAACCGAAAATGCGTGGGCCGAAATATCAGAGAATTACATTTATCAAGGCGGCACCAGCCAGGCGGGGCCGCAAGTGTCGGGCGCGGCGGCGGTGCTGGTTCAGTACCTGCGGGATATTTATGGCATCGTGCGGCCTGCACCTGCATTGGTCAAAGCGGCGTTGATCCATTCCGCCATCGACATGGATGATTCCTTTGGGACGGCGCCCGCTCCTAATCCTGATGAAGGCTGGGGGCGCGTGGACCTTACACAGATCATTTTGGCACCGACTCCTTTCGAATTCGTTAACCAGACGCAACTCTTGATCCAGAACCAAACCTACGAGCGTCACATCGTCTGCAGCAGTGATGTTGTGCCCCTTCACGTCACGATGGCTTACACGGACTATCCGGGTTTCGCGGGCGCAATCCCTGCCATCGTGAACGACCTGGATCTGGAAGTCACCGCTCCGGACGGAACCGTTTACCATGGCAACCAGTTCTTCAACGGCGAATCGATCCCGAACAGTCCCGCGCGTGACAACATCAACAATGTGGAAGTGGTGTATCTGGCAAATCCTTTGCCGGGTGAGTACATCTTGCGAGTTCAGGCGCGCCGTGTCGTAGAAGATTCGCTGGTTGAAACCGCGGCGCTCGACCAGGATTTTGCGCTCGTAATCTCGGCGGACATTCCAGCGCCGGGGACGGGGTTGGTTTTGTTCGATCGTCCCGCGTACACTGCGCCCAGCACCATCAAGGTGCAGGTGATCGATTCTGATCTGGCGGGCCAATCGACGGTCAATGTCCAGGTCCGAAGCACGACAGATTCCGCCGGCAGGACTATCCAACTGCGCGCGGCAAATCCTTCAGGGAGCTTCACCGGCAGCGTCGCCACGGTCCGGGCGGGCGTGCTTACGGGGGGATTGCAGATCGCTCACAACGACACCATCGAGGCCACTTACCAGGATGCGCAAACAGGGCCAAAGACGGTCACTGCCCGGGGCGATCTGGTGGCGCCGGTATTGTCGAACGTTACCACGACGAATGCATTCGGTCGGATGTTGGTGCGTTGGCAAAGCGACGAACCCTCCGACAGCATCGTGCGCTACGGCACCAATAGCTCGCTCACGCTCGGCGCCACAAATGCGATACTTACATCGACGCACGAAGTTGAACTCGATGATTTGATTTCGGGGCGGACATATTTCTATCTAGTCATTTCCACTGATGAGGCCGGAAACCGCACCACGAACAACAACAATGGCGCGCTGTTCTCGTTCGTCGCTGTTTCCGCCGCCCCTGTGCTGCTGGTCGACGCGTATCGGGAAGATCCAGACTCAACGCCGATCCCACGGACGGTTTACACCGATCCTCTGAATGCCATCGGCATTCCCTACGAAGTGTGGGACGTGGCCTCGCGCGGTTCGCCAACGCTCGCAAACCTCCGTCCATTCCAGGTGGTGATGTGGCGGATCACCGACAGTTTTTACCTTTCGGATGCAAGCCTGAGTCCCGCAGAACAGAACGCGATTCAATCATATATCAACGGCGGTGGTTCGTTCTTCATGAGCTCCATGGAAATCTTGAGCCGGCTCGGCGACGTGCCATTCCGCCGCAATGTGTTTCAAGTGCAGCAGTTCCTGCCTAACTCAGACCCTTTCGGCGGGCCATGCACTGATTGCGATGAAGATTTTGGTGTGCCCACGATCCGCGCGCCAGCGAATGAGCCGGTGACACGCGGGGTGCTGGCGAACCTGGATTACTCAGATTATCCATTTTTTGACCTGGGCTTTTCACAAATCGGGCCTGATCTATCAGACACCTTCACTCTGACCACGAACGCCGCGCCGATTTTTCTGGAAGATGGCTCCAGCAAACCCTGCGGAATGAAATTTCCGCGCCCTGGCCGTGATGCTCCTGGGCGGGTTGTGTTTCTCTCGTTCCCGTTGGACACGATTCCGGCGACGGGTCCAGCGCCGAACAATCGTACCGCTGTCCTCCGTGGCGTTCTCCAATTTCTGGCTCCCGGTTACGGCGGGTTTGCAACCATTGCCATGGACCGCAGCGAATACACCCTGCCCGACGTGATCACGATCGAGTTGGCCGATTCCGATCTCGCGGGGGCGGGTCAAGCAACGGTGAATGCGTATAGCGATGCTTTCACGACGCGGGTTCCTGTGACTTTGGTCGAGTCTCCTCGGGCTGGACTCTTTCGTGGGACTGTGACGGTAGTGCGCGGTTCCGAGCCGGCGGGCCCTGGCAAGGTGCGCGCGAATTCCGGCGGTACGGTCTTCGTGGAGTATGTCGATGGCACTCAGACAGTTCAGGCAAGCGCGATCATCGACACCATTCCGCCGCAGATCACGAACCTGTACCTTGAACCCGATTACGAAAGCGCATTGGTTTGGTGGGACACTTCGGAACTGGCAGACGCGATGGTGGCATACGGCGAGTCGCGATTGCTGGGCCGCACTGAATACGACGGCGAGATGTCGGATTATCACGAGTTGCGCCTCTCGGGGCTCCTGCCAAATCGCACGTATTATTATAAGGTGGTGAGCCGTGATCTGGCGGGTAACGTCGTGGAAGACGACAATAACGGACAGCTTTACACCTTCCAAACGCTCGCGCCAATCATCCCGCCGTGGTTCGACGACTTGGAGACGGGCGGGACCGACTGGACGGTGGAAAGCACCGATGATAGCGAATCGAGTTGGACGCTGGGAATTCCGAGCAATCCGTGGGATGGCCACGCCTGGGCCAGTAATCTCGGCGAAGGTCCGCTTGATTACGCGGAGACTGTACTGGGCAGTCCCGCGCTTGATCTGAGGGGCGGCAACGAAGCGACGTTGCGCTTCGTCCATCGGTATGATTTCACGGAACGCAGTGAATTCGACCTGATCGAAGGCGGCCAACTGGTGATCGTTACCAATCCGGTGACTGCGCCGGTCATCCTCGCTGAATATTCTGATTCCACCGATTGGGAAGAGGAGATCATCGATCTAACGCCGTATGTCGGCCGCGTAGTTTTCATCGGTTGGTATTATCAACTGCTTTCCTTTGATTTCGTTTCACGTCCGGGGTGGGTTGTCGACGATGTCAGTGTCACCTTGACGACGGTTACGCCGGGCGCCATTCGCATCACGAACAATCTCGTGCAGGCGCGCTTCTCGCTGACTGGCCGGGGCACGACTCGCAACGGCGAAGGCCTTAACACTTTGTTTACGAATCTTCCTCCGGGCGACTACACAGTCGCATGGACCGATGTGCCGTATTACAACACGCCGGTTGGGCAGACGCACAGTCTTGGATCCGGCGATTCATGGGTTACGGGAGGCAGTTACACGTTCCCGGATTCGAACAACAATGGAATGTCAGATATTTGGGAAACTAATTTCTTTGGCGGCGTTGCTCCGGATCGCTCGCGTGCCACGGACACGGATCACGATGGCAGCACCGATTACGACGAATTCAACGCCGGCACAAACCCGAACTCGGCGTCGTCCTATCTGCGCTTTGTTCAACCCTCCATTATGCCGGGGAACGTGCTTCGACTTCAGTGGACCTCGGTGCCAGGCCGCTCTTATCGTGTGCAGAGCAGCACCGATGCCCGCAGTTGGTCGGCAGTAACAGACTGGATTCAGGCAAGTTCGGTCAATACGTCCATCACAGTCCCCATGGGCTCGGCGTTGCTCTTCCGCGTGGCGGTCCAGCCTTGAAAAACCCGTAATCGTCCCTACTTTGTCGCGATGCACGATTTTCGTTACGTGGGCAGCAAGCTTTATTGCGAGCAGGTAGCGGTCGAATCGCTGACCGAGCGGTTCGGCACGCCTTTGTATGTGTATTCGCAGCACACGCTGACCGACCATTTCGAAAAGCTCGATCGCGCGCTTGGTCCGCTGGATCACCTGATCTGTTACGCGATGAAAGCGAATTCGAATTCCGCCATCATGCGGACGCTCGCTGATTTGGGCAGCGGCTTCGACGTGGTGAGCGAAGGTGAGTTGCGCCGCGTGATGGCCGCAGGGGGGCGGCCACAAAAATGCGTTTTCGCGGGCGTCGGCAAAACTGCGTCCGAAATCGAGTTCGCGCTCCATCAGGATATTTATTGCTTTAACGTGGAAAGCGAGCCGGAACTGGCGCGCATCAATGAGATCGCACGCCGCATGAAAAAAATCGCGCCGGTGGCAGTCCGGGTAAATCCCAACGTCGATGCAAAGACGCACGCGAAAATCACGACGGGCACCTATGAAAACAAATTCGGAATTGCTATCGAACAAGTGTCCGGCATTTACGCGCGCGCGAGCAAGTTGAAGAACCTGCGTTTGCGCGGGTTGCAGATGCATATCGGATCCCAGCTTACGGAAGTGAAGCCGTTCGAAAAAGCTGTGCGTCGCGTGGTGCCGCTCATTTCCGAGCTGTCGCGACGGTACCGATTCGATTTTTTCAGCATTGGCGGCGGCATCGGAATAATCTACGAAGGCGCGCTCGAAAGTGGGTCCGCCAAATGGTGGAAGCAACCTGCGGCCGAAAATATTCTGACACCTGCTCGTTACGCCGAAACGCTCGTGCCGCTGCTCAAGCCGTTGCATCTGAAAATCCTGGTTGAGCCCGGCCGGTTTATCGTTGGCAATGCCGGGATCCTTGTCGCGCGTGTTGAATACGTGAAGAAGACCGGGAAGAAAACGTTTGTGATCGTGGACGCGGCGATGAACGACCTGATCCGGCCGGCCTTCTACGATTCGTTTCACGAGATCGTCCCGCTGAAACGCAAGAACGGGACCGTTATCAAGTCTGATGTGGTGGGGCCCATCTGCGAGTCCGGTGACTACTTTGCAAAGAATCGTCCGTTGCCCCCCATGATTGAAGGCGACTACCTGGCCCTGCTCAGCGCCGGCGCGTATGGGTCAGTGATGGCCTCGAATTATAACAGTCGCCCAATCGCCGCCGAGGTGCTCGTCAACGGCAACAAAGCCGCGTTGGTCCGCGCGCGACAGCCGGTGGAACAAATTTGGTCGGGCGAGCGCCTGCCTGAATGGCTTAGCTGACCTCCCAATATTGAAATAGCGGTCCGTTGTTCCCTTGCACTGGATCTTGTTCCGGCATCGGCAGTTCAGAAATGTTCTTCTCTGCCTTGGCGCGCTCGTCCGGCTTGCCATGATGCATGTCCACCTTCTGGCCGTCCGGATAAGCGCCTACCACGCCAAAATCCGGTGACGCTCCGAGATTCTTGTGTGACACGCCAGCCGGAATGATGATCACGTCCCCAGGCCAGACCTTCGTGATTGGTCCGCCTTCGCCGCCGAAGTTTACCGTTGCGTGTCCTTGATACACGCCGAGCACCTCATGCGCCGTACTATGATAATGATGATAATCGTAAATGCCGTTGCGCCATGAATCCGTCCAGCCATTCGCCTCAAACAACTTCTCAAACACCGATGCCGGATCGTTCGATTGCAATCGTGCCGCCCGGCGATATACCAGCAGCGGCAATTGGCTGTTCGGAATGTTCCCGTTCGGCTGAATCTGGATCGCCTCCACTTGAAATTGGTTTACCAGCGCATGCACCTCGTCTGCTTTCATAGGAGCAACTTACACTGCTATTGTTCCGCGCGCACGCGGTGAAACGGAGCAGGAGGATGGCTCGCTCGCGCTCGGGAGGTTTGACTTGCTGCAGTTCGGAAAACCGTTCATCCTGAAACAGGTATGACGCCTTTAACCCTGCTTTGCTTGCTGATTTTCGCGCTGTCCGCCGCCGCGGAAAGCCATCTTTTGTATGTGGCTGCCCCAGGGATACGCGACGATCTGCAATACGGCGGGCACGGTGTCCTGGTATTCAACATTGACCAGGGGCACAAGTTCGTTCGACGGATTGCGTCCGCGGGACTGGATAAAGGCAAGCCGATGAACGTGAAAGGAGTCTGCGCCAGCCAATCGCTGCAACGCCTGTACGTGAGCACCCTCAAAACGATGATGTGCTTTGATCTGCAGACGGACAAACTCCTGTGGGAAAAACCCTATGAAGGTGGATGCGATCGAATGGCGATTTCGCCC
>DATENK010000455.1:0-4611 GCA_035275085.1 Verrucomicrobiia bacterium
TATTACGAACCCACGGACCAGGGGACCGAGAAAAAAATCAGGGAACGCGTCGATAAATGGCGAGCCGAGTTGGAGAAAGCGCGCAAAAAATGAATGCCGAGAAACAGCAGTTGCGCCAGCAGATGCGGGCAGAAGCTGAGCGCCATGCGGCGAAAGAGCGTGCCGCGTGTTCGTTCCAGATTTGCGAACGCATACGATCTTTGGATGCCTGGCAGGACGCTCGATCAGTGTTACTATTTGTACCCACCGTACACGAACCGGATATCTCGCCGCTCATGAACGAGGGAAAGCGCGTGAGTTTGCCGAAATTCAACGCGCAGCTTGGCCAGTACGACGCGCGCGAGGTACTAGGGGAACTCGCCCGGGGACAATTCGGAATCCTGGAGCCTTCTGCGGATTGTCCAGTGACCAAGGCGCTGGATCTAATTCTGGCACCGGGCGTGGCCTTCACATGGGACGGCCGCCGGTTGGGACGCGGTAAAGGTTATTACGACCGCCTGCTTGCACAACTGAAAGCGGTGAAGATCGGGGTGTGCTTTGATTGGCAAATCGTTCCGGCCATGCCCCGAGACGTGCACGATGTCCTCATGGACTACATTATCACGCCCACATCATTTCAGTGAGCGTTTCCAATCCAGGACTTCGAGCTCCGATGCCTGCCGCGGCCAAACCAGGTCCCGAGTGTTTTGATAGTTCAAGCCGGTCGAAGTGGAGGTCGCGTCGCCACATCCATCGCGGCCATCCAGGCCAACTGAGTACAGAATAAATGCGTTGTCCGATTCCAAGTGGTAGCGCAGCGCTTTCCCGTCCATGTAATCAACAGCAGGCTTTTCAAGGAATTCGGGAACCAAGGCGGCGAGATTGGGCGGCAATTTTCTCTCGCGCAGTTCGTAGCGTTTGACGGCGATCGCTGTTTTAACGATCTCGGCCGTGGTCTGCGCCAGCCAGGCGCGCATCATTGATTTTCCAAGGGAACCATTGATCATGCGAGCGATCAAAAAGCGAATATAGTCGTATGGGGCGAAGGATCGGGATTCAATTTTGTCGATTGCTGCCATCACCGGCGCTCCCGCCTGGCAACGTTGGCCGTGCCGATGAGCATCGAGCGTGCGTTGGACCGACTCGCAGTAATACAGCTCGTCCTGGGCCGACCACGCGAATTTCCATACGGGAGTGAAAATGCGCTCACGCGGATCAAACATCTGGCCGACCCAATCCCATGACAGCAAGGAAGGCGTTGCCGCCACCGCACCCGTGCCTTGATTGAAGAAATCAGACAGCGGCACATCGGAAGAGCGCATGCGCTCGTACTCGATGCAGGCAGTTGCGCGTTCCATCGCGAAGGCCCTGTCCATCCCCTGGAGGAAATCATAAGCCCCCCACGCAGCTTGAAGCGTCGCGAGTTGAGCATCAGTCCAACCATCGCATTGCAAGGCCTGCCATGTGGCTGCCATGGCGATGTGCATCGTCGCGATTCGGACCAGTTGCGAGATGATGGTGGGCTCGTCTTTCAATACGTTGGGCACTGCGAGAAGGCCTTGAAGTTTTCGGAAGGCGGCATCGTTCTGGTACTGATGCAGATCATGAAGGACGGACACAGCAAGGAACTGGGCGAGGGATTTTATCCGGGCGAGGTGATTGCCGATCAGGCTGTTGAGCCCGCCGCGATAAAAGAGATTCGCGTTAAACGCCGTGCTTTGCAGTGCTTCAAGTGCTGCTTCGATCCGCGACTCACACGTCACAAGGTTTTCTGCGACCTCCACCCAGGTGACGTTGGTGCGCCTTGAGTTTTGAAACCGCCAGTCATTCATGCGCGTGATCACGACCCATTTACCTGGCGCCGCATACTTCGCGCTCGGCGGCTGAAGTTCGAAGGGAAACTGTCCGAGTTGCCCCGCGACCCAGAGCAATTGCGGCATGCCGTTTTCGTCCGCTGGCGGCGCGGGAGGCGCGAGCCTGTCGACGTTTAACTCTTCGCCTTTTGCCGCCATCCGCATTTTCCAACGCTTGAGCGCCCATGCGCCGCGGAAGTGTTCTAGAATCAGAAGGAGAGCGATGACGCTGATCACTGACGCGAAACCAATCAGCAGCTTTTTCCGGCGAGGTGTCAATCCTGGCAAGATAGCCGATGAGTCTTTCAGCCGCTACAAAGCTTTGGCGATCAACTCGAGGGTCAGTACACCGTAGGCGGTAACCAGGGCGGGGTCACGTTCCCACCAACGGCCATTGTCATTGAGCCAGGAACCGTCTTTTTGCTGGAGGTTGATCAGGCGCATCGCCACGTCTTTGCGCCAATTGATCGTGCGGCCATCGGCCAGGTCAAGGCCGTCCACGCCGTATAGCGTGAGTGCCTTGGCCATCGTGTGATAATAGTAATAGAGACCCTGGGGACCCATCCCCGGATTTTCCGCAAGGGTGTAGTTCTGGCGCAGCCAATTGAATACCGCGACGACACGGGGATCTTCGGGTTTCATTTGCGCATAAATGTAACTTAATAAGCCGCCATAGCTGATGCTGCCGTAACTGCGCAACGCGACGCGGCCCGTTTCTTTGTTCGTTACACCACCCGCCATGCTGTTCCCCGGATAATAGACGAAGCCGCCTTTGTCTTTTGGATCCGTCGAAACCCACGCTTGAGTGTTGACCGAAGGCATGTTCTGGCAATTCTGAAGAAACTTGATTGCGGCCTGCCAATTCAGGTCCGGTTCCGGGGAAGCAGTGTCTCTGTGGACCAGATGCCTCGAATGATAGAGCGCTTCAAGCGCCTGCAACGTATTGCCCATGTCCGAATGCTGATACTTGCTTCCATAGCCAATGCCACCGTCGAACACGTCATTACTTCTGCCTTGGAGGCCGACGAGGTACGCCCGCGCCTTGCGGATGACAGGATCATACGCCGGCTTCTCAGCGGCGAGCAGCGCCAGCATCGCGATCGAGGTGTTGTAGGTGACGAGATTGCTGCGGTGAATCCCGCCGTCGGGTTGGACGCAACTGAGAAGATAGTCGTATCCGCGGCGCAACCACGCGGGTTCCGGGTCTTTGAAACGGCCGCGCGGATCGCCTTTAAACGCGACCAGCGCCAGGGCCGTGACTGCTGGTTGGTCTGGCGTGGACCAGACACCGGTGGTCCCCTGGTTCCTCTGCAACCATTCGAGGCCGCGATCGATTGCGCGTTCGACCTCGTTGCGGAAAGAGATGTCAGGCGCGGCGGCAGAAGCGTTTAAGGCGCAGAAGACTGCGAGAAAGGCAAAATGTTTCACTGTGACAGAGGTAGCATACGACGTGGGCCGGGCAAAGATTGAAATTGAAAGTTCGCCTGTTCCTGAGGCAAACTGAGGCCGATAGACGAACAAATATGATCACCACGCGCCTGGAAGTCGTGCTGTCGCCCGCTGAATTTGCGGGGTTGCAGCAGCGCGACCTGAGCCGCACAGTCTGCGTGGTCTTCGACATCTTGCGCGCGACCACCTCGATGATCACGGCGCTTAGCAATGGCGCCAAGGCCTTGATCCCCGTCGGCGAAATCTCCGAGGCGCTGGCCATCCGCCGCGAACGGCCGGAAGTGGCCCTCGCGGGTGAACGGGAAGGATTCCGCATCCGCGCGAATCTCAGCGGCGGCGTCGACTTCGATTTTGGCAACTCGCCCCGCGAGTTCACTTCCGAACGCGTTCAGGGCAAGACCATCGTGATGAGCACCACCAACGGGACCCGGGCGCTGAAAGCGTGTTCGCAGGCGCAAAGCGTGCTCGTTGGCTCGTTCTTGAATCTGCGCGCCACGACCAATTGGCTGAAGGAACATCTGCCCTCGCACGTAATCCTGGTTTGCAGCGGCACCTATGATGAGCCGGCGATGGAAGACATTTTGGCCGCGGGCGCTGTGTGCGAACGCCTCTGGCCCTACTACTCCGCCGGACACATCTCCGATTCCGCCGAAATCGCCCGGCGTGTTTATCCTTTATTGCAATCGAATCTCGTGGAGGCGATGAAACATTCCCGCAATGGACGCCGGCTCCTTAGCCACGCCGAACTCCGCGATGATGTGTGGTTCTGTGTCCAACGCGAAACCACGCGCATCGTGGCCGGCCTGCAGCCCGATGGGTCGGTGAAGGTCATTGCATCCTGATACGGACGTGCAAACGCGTTGACACGCGTGTCCTTTCTGGCACGATGCGGCCCGCTTGATTGATGAACGCTGATCTGCTCGCTAAAGCCAAATCGTACGGGTTTTCGGATCGTCAAATTGCTTTTCTCACCGGCCAAACGGAGGACGCGGTGCGGGCAGAACGTGCGCGCCTGAAACTGGAACCGAGTTTCCGACTGGTGGACACATGCGCGGCGGAGTTTGAAGCTTACACGCCTTATTTTTATTCGACGTATGATCGAGGCGATGATGAAGTGCGGCCATCGGACAAGAAGAAGGTGATGATTCTGGGCGGCGGCCCGAATCGAATTGGCCAGGGGATCGAGTTCGATTACTGCTGCGTTCATGCGGCCTTTGCGTTGAAGGAAGATGGGTTCGAAACGCTCATGGTCAATTCCAACCCGGAGACCGTTTCGACGGACTACGACACCAGTGACAAACTTTTCTTTGAGCCTCTCACGCTGGAAGAT
>DATENK010000456.1:0-5005 GCA_035275085.1 Verrucomicrobiia bacterium
TGAGCCGCCATGGTCATCTTTCGAACGATGCGGCGGCGGACCTCGCGGAGCAAATCGTGTCCGCCGACCTGAATCGCGTGTACCTCGGCCATCTCAGCAGCGATTGCAACCGGCCGCAACTTGCGCATGCGACGCTGGCGCGCCGTATGGAAAAACTAGGCGCGACTCATGTGCATATCGAAGCGGCCGCCCAGGATGTCCCCTCGGCCACGTTTACGCTGGATCACACCTGCCGTGCGCAGCAGGAATTGCAATTGTAGCTACTTCGTAGTAGAGTTAGTGATGCTGTGCCGAGCGTCTTTGGCGGCATCTTCGATCTTGTCCCCGGCCTTTTCCATCGAACGCCGGGTATCTCTAGCGGCATCATCGGCGCGTTCGCCTGCCTTTTCCATCGGGCCTTTTTCTTTGCAACCGACAATCGGAGTAACCAACGCCGCCACGATCAACATTAACAGTGTTTTCTTCATAAACCTTGATTTCGCCCAAAAATAGTCGCATTAGCGAATGCAGAACTATGGGGTATTCGCCCGCTGAAGCAGGATAATTCTCCGCTCGCCGGCAAATTTTCGTGCTTCGGAGCGTAAAATCGAATTAATTGCTGCCCATGTCCAAAGTGCAGCGCGCTTTGATTTCGGTATTCGACAAGAATGGATTGGTGCCTTTTGCGCAAACGCTTGCGCGCGCGAGCATTGAGATCATTTCGACCGGCGGGACGGCTAAGGCGCTGCGCGACGCGGGTCTCAAAGTGACCGACCTCAGCGCGTACACGGGCTTCCCGGAGATGTTGGACGGTCGCGTGAAAACCTTGCATCCAAAAATCCATGGCGGTCTGCTCTACGTGCGTGAGAACGCGGCGCATGAACATCAGGTGAAAGCGCACGGCATTCAACCGATTGACCTGGTCGTCGTGAACCTTTATCCCTTCGAACAAACGGTGGCAAAGCCGGACGTCACGTGCGAGGAAGCCATCGAAAACATCGACATCGGTGGGCCATCGATGTTGCGCAGCGCCGCAAAGAATCATGAGAGCGTGACGGTGGTGGTGGATCCGGCGGATTACGCGGAGGTCGCGGGGCAGATCGAAAAGAGCGGCAATACTACAATTGATCTCCGGCGCAAGTTGGCGGCGAAAGTCTTTGCGCGGACGTCCGCGTATGACGGCGCCATCGCGGCGTATTTTGGCGGCAACCTAAATGTGACTTTGCCGCTGGCCCAGACGCTGCGTTACGGCGAAAACCCGCATCAAACCGCGGCACTCTACGGGCGGTTCCCGGAATACTTCGAGCAACTGCACGGGAAAGAACTTTCGTACAACAACATTCTCGACCTCACGGCGGCGGCGTATTTGATCGCCGAGTTCGATGAGAAGGAGCCGCCAACGCTGGCGATTCTTAAACACACAAATCCCTGTGGCATGGGGCAGGGGAGCAACTTGCGCGAGGCCTGGGAAAAGGCGTACGCAACAGACAAGCAAGCGCCCTTCGGCGGAATCATCGCGGTAAATCGCCCGCTGGATTTTTCGTGTGCGGAAGCGATCGCCGAGATTTTTAGCGAAGTGATTGTTGCGCCCGATTTTGCGTCAGATGCCCTAACCCTCCTCCAAAAAAAGAAGAACCTGCGCCTCATGAAAGTGCGCAAGAGTGTATCCTTAGCGGGCATCACCGAACTGCGTAGTGTCGGAGCCGAATCAATTCTCGTGCAGCAGCGCGACACCCGAACCGTCAAGCGCGAGGATGTCAAAGTGGTTTCGCGTCGCGAACCGACCGATGGTGAATGGCGGGCGTTGTTGTTCGGTTGGCGCGTGGTTAAACACGTCAAGTCCAATGCGATCGTGTACGCGGGACCGGACCGCACCTTCGGAATCGGGGCGGGTCAAATGAGCCGCGTAGACGCGAGCCGGATTGCGGTCTGGAAAGCGAGTGAAGCGGGGTTGTCTCTGAAAGGCAGCGCGGTCTGCAGCGACGCATTTTTTCCGTTTCCAGATGGGTTAATTGCGGCCGCCGAAGCGGGCGCGACCGCGGCGATTCAGCCGGGTGGTTCCGTGCGTGACTCGGAGGTGATCGCCGCCGCAGACGAACGCAACGTGGCGATGGTCTTCACGGGTGTGCGGCATTTTCGGCACTGAGGGGTCCATTATGTCGACTCGGGCCACTCTGCCGCATTGCAGATCATGAGCTAAAGTTGATACGTTCTTGGCGTGAAAGCCGCGCTTGTTCTCTTGGTCTGTTCCGCTGTCTTCGCGCGGGCGGCGTCGGTGGTGACTATCGATGGACACAAAGTGCTGGCGGTAAACGGGCGGAAAGTGTTTCCCATCATGGTATCGCCCGGCCCGCCGACGCTCAGCCGCACGGCCGCAGGCGTAGATGCTTTCAGGGAATTGCGTGAAGCGGGGGTGCTGCTGACACGTATGCCGCAGACGACCGATTGGAACGCGCAGGTCCTCGCCGAGCAGCAGGCACAACTCGATTGGGCGCTGGCACAAGGCATGTTCTGCATGGTAAACTTGCGCGAGCTATCGGAGTTTGCGGCGGGCGATACTGTTACCGAAGCCGCGCTGCGCGATCTGGTGAACCAATTCAAAAACCATCCTGCGCTCGGCTTGTGGAAGAACAAAGATGAAGCCTGGTGGGGCAAAGTTTCGGTCGACGATCTCAAGCGCGGATATGACGTGATCAAACAGGAGGATACGAATCATCCCGTGGAGCAAACGCACGCGCCACGCGGCACTGTTGCGGACTTGCGGCCGTACAACGCAGCGGCGGACATTCTCGCTCTGGACATTTACCCCGTGAGCATTCCGCCGGGAAAGAATTCGCTCCTGGCGAACAAAGAAATCAGCATGGTGGGTGACTGGACGAAGTTCCTTGCGGACGTCGCGAACGGCGCGAAGCAATATTGGATGATCGAACAGATCGCCTGGAGCGGCGTGACGCCGCCGAAAAACACGCTGGTTTTCCCAACGTTCCGGCAGTCACGCTACATGGCGTATCAGGCGATCATCAATGGCGCGCGTGGACTGATGTTTTTCGGCGGCAATGTGGCTTCGACGTTGAACGCGCAGGACGCGCCGCTCGGTTGGAATTGGACATTCTGGCAGGAGGTGCTGAAGCGCGTCGTGCGCGAGATCGGCGATCACAGTGTGCTTGCCGAGGCCTTGGTGGCGCCGAACTCGGCTTTGCCGATCACGATCAGCGGCACAACCTCTCCCGATTTGGAATTCTGCGTGCGCGAAACGCCGAATCATTTGTTCGTCCTTGCGTCGAAACGCGAAGGCGCGAGCACCAATGTAACGTTTCGCGGTTTGCCTCCGTGGGCGGCGACGGGCGAGGTGCTTTATGAGTCGCGGCGCACCGTCTCGGCGCCTAATGGCGAGTTCAGCGACACCTTCGCGCCGTTTGATGTGCACGTGTATCGCTTTGCCCAAACGAATCGACCGCCCGTCATTCTACAACCGCCACAGAGTCGCACGAACAATCCGGGGATCAAAGCATCGTTCAATGTGATCGCCGACGGCACCGGGCCGCTGGCTTACCAGTGGCACAAGGACGGCATGGACCTTCCCGGCGCGACATCATGCGAGTTGACGGCGGTCGAAGCGGGCACGTATGATGTGACGGTAACCGGTTTCGGCAGCGTTACCAGCGATCCAGCGACCTTAACGATTGTGCCGTACGGGCGCGACCAGGTGCCGATGATCACGTCGCATCCGCAAAGCCGCGGGAATTATCAAGGGACGGTGGCCACCTTCAGCGTCGGCAGCAGTGGCAAGGGACCGTTCGCGCATCAATGGCGCAAGAACGGGACAAACATTCCGGGAGCTGATTCGTGGCTGCTCACGATCTCGAACGTTGCACCGGCCGATGCGGGAACGTATGACGTCGTGTTGAGCGGATTCAATAGCGTAACGAGCAATCCCGCGACGCTGACAGTACTTGTGCCGCAGTCCGATCGATCGATTCTTTATGAGCCGTTCGCTTACACGAACATCGGCGGGCCAGTCAGCAGCAACACACCGATAAATTGGAATTACGGCGGCAGTCCACCGAACGATCTCAATGTTGTTAGTGAAAATCTATCTTACGCTGGGCTGCAGGCGCCGCTTGGCAACAGCGTGACGAATGGCGGCGCGGGCCTGGGTGTGCGGCGCATTTTTGGGACGACGATCACCAACGGCGTCTTGTATTTCTCGGCGCTGTTCCGCATCAACAACCTCGGTTACGGCACCTGGAGCGGGGCGGCCGCGCAAGTTGGCGCATTGACGGCGCCGGACAACGCCAGCTTTCGCCTGGCCGTAATGGTCCGATCGAACACGCCATCCACTTACCAGATCGGGGTGCAGAAAGGCGGCTCGGGCGCGACCACAACATTCTCAGGCGACAATCATTATGCCGGTGAGACGATTTTCCTTGTCGGGAAGTACGACTTCAGTCTTTCACCGAATCCGGCCTATCTCTGGGTGAATCCGCCGCCTTCCACATTCGGCGCTGCCGGTGAACCGTCCACAGGATGGATCATGGCCACCACGGGCACGAACGATTTAGCGATCGACCGTTTTAATTTTCGCCAGAACACTTCGCAAAGCGTTCCCGCCGCGATGCAGTGGGACGAGTTGCGCGTCTGCCTGAACTGGTCAGCGGTGACCCCGCCGCCTCCGCCCGTTCTGGGGGACGTCGCGGTGGTCGAGGGTGTGTTTCAATTTACTTACACCAACGAAAGCTCCCAGACGTACACGGTATTCGGCTCGACGAATTTAACCGACTGGTCGCCAATCGGTTCGGCTTTTGAAATCTCCGCCGGACTATATCAGTTCCTGGAGGGAACGCTCGACAATCGGTTTTATCAGCTTCGGTCGCCGTGACAATGAGATTAGTGATGGTCCACGGGCGCGGGCAGGGGGGGATGGATCCGGAAACACTCCGGAAAAATTGGCGGCAGGCATTGGACGAGGGGCTTGTCGCAGCCAAACTCAAGCTGCCGAAAGATGCAGCGATCGACTTTCCATTTT
>DATENK010000457.1:0-9598 GCA_035275085.1 Verrucomicrobiia bacterium
TCGGCTTCCTTGATCGGGTAGCCACCAGGGCACATGGCGATGAACCCCGGAAGATTCTGGTTTTCGCTGCCGAGACCATAGGTAATCCACGCGCCCACACTCGGCCGGGCCATCACCTGGTCCCCGCAATTCATGAGCATCAGCGCCGGCTCATGATTGGGCAGGTTGGATTGCATGGAGCGAATCACGCAGACGTCGTCGGCGTGCGTGGCAAGGTTAGGAAACAGATCGCTGATTTCCAGTCCGCTTTGGCCATATTTGCGGAAGGCGAATGGCGAACCGAACGCGGCGCCGGTTTTCCGCTCGGTGCGCAGCGATTCAACTGGCAACGGTTTGCCGTCGTATTTCGTCAGCAACGGCTTGGGATCAAACGTATCGACATGTGATGCGCCGCCATTCAGGAAGAAGTGTACGACGCGCTTCGCTTTGCCCGGAAATTGCGGCGCGTGGGGAGAAAGAGGATTAATCGCTTCCTGCGTGGCCGCGTCAGTGAGCAAGCCCATGAAACCCAGGGCGCCAAGCCCCATGCCGCAGCGGCATAGAAAATCCCGCCGGGTCAAAAACGCATCGTCAAGCCTGGGCGCGTGGTGCCGCATGCACCACTAAGTATATCATTTCCGGATGATGTTGAAATACGATTTTAGCAGCGTTTCTCCCAGGCCTCTACCAAACATACATCACGTCACTCGGCCGGGCGGAGGTATTTGGTTACTGCTTCGGTGCGGGAACGGACGTGGAGCTTGTTATAAATGTTCCGGACATGAGAATGAACGGTGTCGAAGTGGAGATTGAGCAATCCGGCAATTTCTTTGTAGAGGTATCCTTTGGACAGCAAATCGAGAATCTCCGTTTCGCGCATGGTGAGTTTTTCGTCAGCAGGCACGGTGGTGGCGCGTTGATGGAAAGACTGAAGGACCCGCCGCGCGATGCTGCTGGTCATGGGAGCCCCGCCGGCATTCACTTCTTCGATGGCTTTAAGAATTTCGCCGGGCGGGGTGCGTTTGAGCAGATAACCATTGGCGCCTGCCTCCAGGGCCCGAAAGATATTATCGCCGTCGTCATAAATGGTCAGCATCAGCACATTCACGTTCGGGCAATGGGTGCGCAGTTGCTGCACGCATTCGATGCCCGAAGCGCGGGGAAGATTGATGTCCATGACGACTACGTTCGGGGGCGCTTCGAGAATCCCCTTGATCGCTATCTCGGCGCTACGATAGGCGCCGGTGCATGAGAACCCCTCGGTGCCTTCAATGAGTTTTGAAAGACTCTCGCGGACATCATCGTCGTCCTCTACCACGGCCACATTAATATTCATGGCGTTACAGACTTGGGTTCCAACAGCATGCGCAGAGTCATGGTTCCGATACAATCACCAAAAATGGTTAGGGCGGGGCGGCTTGCGCTTTGCTGACCGGGACGATCATCCGCACCAAGGTCCCGCCACTCGGCGCTTTTCCGATGCTGATATCGCCGCCGCTGGCTTGAAGCCGCTGGCGCATATTTAGAAGACCATCTGCTTCTGCAGCCGGATGGCCGTTGCCCGCCGGCAGACCGCCGCCGTTATCGCGAATGATTAATTCAAGATGCGGAGCGGTCCAATGCGCGTCCAGCCAAACTTCCGTGGCGTGGGAATGTTTGACGATATTGTTGAGCGCCTCTTTGACGGCCAAAAACAGGTTGTGCCGCAACGTCGCGGACACAATTTGCGGAGGAAGTGTGGCCGGGAAATTTAAGCGGCAGGGGATTCCGGCCAGATGTAGGAAGTCCTCAGCGTACTTGGCAATGAAGGCGACAAGGCTCTCAAGGCCATCGTTCTTAGGGTTGGTGGCCCAAATGATTTCGTCCAGCGAGTAGAACACCCCGCGAGTGGTCTCGCCAATTTTGTGCAGGTGCGTGCGGAACTCTTCCGCTTGCCGCGCATCCCGTGCCGCCAGTTCGGTGAGCAGCGAAATCTGTGTCAGGCTGGACCCGAGGTCGTCGTGCATGTCTTTGGCGATTCGCTTGCGCTCCAATTCGACCGCGCGAAATTGTTCCGCGCTCTGCAATCGGCGCACAAAGTTCAGCCGCGTAAAGTGGAAGGCCAGTCCGAGCCCGGCGACGGTCAAGCCGATGACGACCCAAAACGACTCTGTTTGCGTGTAATGCGGCGCGAGCGAAAAGCTAAAGGACGCGCCTTCCATATTCCAGCGGTCGTGATTGTTTGCGGCGATCACGCGAAATTTGTAGTCGCCCGGCTTCAAATTCGTGTAGTACGCGACGCGATCCGCGCCCGCATCGCGCCAATCCGCATCATGTCCTTCGAGACGATATTTGAAATGGACCTTGTCCGGCGCTACGAAACTATTTGCGGTATACTGGATTTGCATCACTCGCCCATGCCAGGGCGGCAAGGTGAAGTCCTTGGACCCGGAACGGCGTGTTTTTTGGGGAAGCATTAACCCATTTCCAATCATCACGTCCCGATCCACGGTGACTTGCTCGATCACCACGGCTGGGGGCACGGAGTTGTCCTGGGCCCGATGAGGATCGATGGAAACGACCCCTTCGATCGTGGGAAACCAGAGACGGCCATCGGGACTTTTGCAACCCGCGGGCTGATTTTCTCCATTGGTTTCGCTGCTGAGCATGCCGTCGGCTACGCCGTAGGAAATGTGCTTGACGCCCGGCGCCCGTCCATCCGCTACGTCGTTCAGTTCTTTTCGACTTACGCGCGAAATCCCCCGGTTGCAACTTATCCACATATTCCCGAGATCATCTTCCAGAATCCAATTGATCGTGTTGTCGTATAATCCGTGATCGCGCGTGAGGGAGAAGAATTTGCAGTCGCGATAGCGGGTTAGCCCGGTTTCTGTTCCGATCCACATCGTGCCCTCCGTGTCTTCATAGAGGAGCCAGGCGGTGTTGTTGGCAAGGCCGTCTTTGATCGTGTAGTTCGTAAATTTGCCGTCGCGCAAAACATTCACGCCTCCACCGCACGTACCAATCCAGAGTGCGCCAGAACGATCCTCAAGGATGCCGCGAACGCTGTTATCGGCGAGGCCGTTGTTAGTCGTAAAACGCATGGTTTGGTTGCCCTTGAGACCAAACAAACCGTCGCTCGTCCCGAACCACAGCGTGCCGGAGCGATCCTGATAAATGGCGCCGATGCACTCACTCACGATGCCGACCTGTTGGTTGACGCACTCGAATGATCCATCACGCAAACGCCACAAACTGCGACGTTTATCGCCTTTACGTGTGCCCACCCAGACGGTGCCGATGGTGTCTTCAAGCACGGACAACGCGTCCCACCCAGCCGCATCGGGAATGGTGTATGATTTGATGGCCTCCCCGCGAATGCGCGAGACTGTGCCTGCCGAAGTCCCGACCCACATGCTGCTGTCACTTCCCTGGGAGACACTTAGCACATTGTCGTCCGCCAGACCATCGCGAGCACAAAGGACCTTCCCGATCACGGGTTGGATGGCGATCAATCCCGAAAAGCGCGTGCCGACCCAGATGGTGCCTTCGCGATCTTGCAGGCCGCCGGTCACGTACTCGATGGGCTCATCATTCGGGCCTTTGAACAAAACGAATTTGCCATCCACGAATCGGTGCAAAACGCTTTTTTCACTAACCGTCACCCACAAATCGTCCTTGCCGGTCAGAAAGCCGACCGGCACCGAGTTAGTCCATTCTGTTGCCGGCGGGGCGCCGTGATCGGGAATAAACCTTTCCGCTCGATTACTGGACCAGCAAAACAGCCCTTCAACGCCCCCAAACCAGATTCTATTTTGGCTATCCTGCAGGAAAAACCGCGCGCGGCTGCCGCCCGGACGGTAGAGGGGTACTACGAGTTGCGGTTTTCTCGTCTGGAACGACCAGCGGAAGAGGCCATCTTCCGTATTATACCAAATGCATCCGGAGCGATCTTCAAAGACCTCTGTGCGATTGTTGATGATCCCGAGGTCGCGCACCAGGTTGGTAAAGCCGTTTCCAGTGAACTTCGCCAATCCGTGCTCGGTGCCAACCCAGAGCGCGCCTGACGGACCCTGGAAAATGCGGCGAATGGACTTGCTGTTCAAGCCATGCTTCTCGGTGAACAGCTCGAAATGACTGTTCTTGCGCCGAATGATGCCTTCATTAGTCCCAATCCATAAGCCGCCTTCGGAATCTTCAGCCATCGCATAGCAATTCTGGCAGGGCATCCCCGGTGTATTCGCGGCATTGAAAGTTGTAAAGCGCACGCCATCGAAACGCGAAAGGCCAAAACGTGTCCCGATCCAGAGATAGCCGTCACGAGATTGGACAATCGAGAGCACGGTGTTTTGTGGCAAACCGCGTTCGGTAGTCCATTGGTCGAAGCGATACGCGCGCGGCGCAGCCTGGCAAAGCGCGTAAGCCGAAAGCACGAACCCAAACACCACGTTGGAAAAGGCTCTGACCACTAGCACTAGAATGCACTTTTTATGGACTGCTGTTCAAGCCCGAAGGAATTCCTAAACTTTCGCTGCGGCTTGGCGATAGACTCGAATGGACGATATGGGTATGGAATGTGTTTGTCGTTGCGCCCGCGGAGCGGCTTGGCTTGGAGCCACGGTTCCGCGCTCAATTCCCCTGACAAAAAACCGCGAAGTTTTTTACTTCGGACTTGAGTTAAGCGGTGAGCCCTAACTAGATTCTACACGTGGCGCAAGGTTTACAACTGTCACAGAGGATGTCGCTGGCGCAGGTGCTGGCTCCGCAGCTTCAGCAATCGCTCGCGCTTCTCCAGGCGCCAACCCTGGAGTTGAAGGCGCTCGTTGAACAGGAGCTACAGCAGAACCCTGTGCTGGAAGAAGTCGCTATCGAGGACATGGAGCAAAAGGAGCGCACCTCCGAAAAGGATGGGGAAGCTGCGCCCGAAGTTGCGCCGGATCCTTCCGAGCCGCCATCCGATCTTTCCTTTGATCCGGCCGCCGAAAAGAATGGCGAGCCGGTAGACGATTTCCAGCGCGAGTTCGAAAAGCTGATCCAAATCGACCAGGAATGGCGGGACCATTTCGCGCAGACGAACGTGCCGATTCGCGATTCCTCGGATGAAGAGGAAAAGCGTCAATATATGTTCGATTCGCTGGTCGCCGGGACTTCTCTGCAGGAAAGTTTGCTCGATCAGGTCCGGCTGTCGGATTTGACGGAGGAGCAGCGGTCGGTGGCCGAAATGATCATCGGCAACATTGACGAATACGGGTACTTAAAGGCGAGTGTCGAAGAAATGGCCTTCGCCACCAGTATTCTGCCGGACAAAATCCAATCTGTTCTTAAGATCATCCAGGGCTTCCATCCGCCGGGCGTGGGCGCTCGCGATCTGCGCGAATGTTTGATGCTTCAGCTTGAGCGCGAGGGCCGCCAGGAGAGCGTTGAGTACCAGATCATCCGCGACTTCATGGATGCGCTGGGCAAGCGTCGTTTGCCCGAAATCGCGCGTGGTGTCGGCAAGACCGTGGACGAAATCCAGGAAGCGGTGAAGCGCATCAGCCTGCTTGAACCTCGCCCGGGGCGGGCCTTCTTGCCCGACAATGATCAATTCATCGTCCCCGAAGTTTTCGTGGTCAAGGTGGGCGAAGAATACGTCGTTTCGACGAACAATGAGCACGTCCCCCATTTGCGCATCAGCAACACCTACAAGGACTTGATGGCCCAGGCCGACAGCTCGTCCGAAGTGCGGGATTATATCCGCGAAAAAATCCGGGCCGGAAAATTTCTCATCAAGAGCATCCAGCAACGCCAACAAACCATCCTGAACATCGCTCGCGAGATCGTGAAGCGTCAGCAGGAATTCATGGAAAAGGGCGTCGCGTTCCTCAAACCGCTCACTATGGTGATGGTCGCCGAAGTCGTGGGCGTGCACGAAACCACCGTCAGCCGCGCCGTGTCCGGCAAATATATGCAGACGCCGCAGGGCATTTTCGAGATGAAGTTTTTCTTCACGTCTGGAATCCAGACCGCCAACGGCGAGAACCTCTCGAACACCAGCGTGAAAGACATGATTTCCGATCTCTTCAAGAAAGAGGACACGCATAAACCTCTTTCCGATCAAGAGGTGGTGAAGATCCTCGGTGACAAAGGCATTGTCATCGCTCGCCGCACCGTCGCGAAATACCGCGCCGAACTCGGCATCCTCCCCTCGAACCTCCGCAAGGTGTACTAGGCTCCTGAAGTTCAGGAAAGCCGTTGCGTGTCGGGTTATCCTGCTCCACAATACCGTGCCCGGCGGAGAGATGGCTGAGTGGTTTAAAGCGCACGCCTGGAAAGCGTGAGTGGGCTCATACCCCACCGGGAGTTCGAATCTCCCTCTCTCCGCCATTACTATGCAAATGGCTACAAGTGTCCTCGATGAGTTGCGGCGGGTCGTCGGCCCGCAAAACGTCCTCACCGGGAAAGAAGACCTGATCCCCTACGGGTTTGATGGCACAGCGGCCATGCAGCAACTGCCCGGGTGCGTCGCGTTCGCGGGGAGCACGGCTGAAGTCAGCGCCGTTCTCAAGGTCGCGCAAGGCACCAAAACGCCAGTGGTCACGCGCGGTTCGGGCACGGGACTCAGCGGGGGGAGCGTGCCAGTGGCCAATTGCATCGTGCTCTGCATGGTGAAGATGGACAAAATCCTGGAACTTGATCGCGCAAACCTGACCCTGCTCGCCGAGCCTGGCGTCACAACGTTGGCGATTGCGGATGCAGCGGCGGCGGCGCGATTGTTTTATCCGCCCGACCCGGGCTCAATGAAGATTTCGACCATCGGCGGGAATGTCGCCGAAAACTCCGGCGGTTTGCGCGGCCTCAAGTATGGCGTTACGCGTAACTACGTAATGGGACTGGAAGTCGTTTTGCCGGATGGTGAGATCGTTTGGACAGGAAACAAATGCGTCAAGGATGTGGCGGGCTATTCGCTGAAAGATTTGTTTATCGGTTCTGAAGGCACCCTCGGGGTGATCACAAAGGTTCTGCTGCGGCTCATTCCGAAACCCGCCGCGAAGAAGACGATGGTTGCCACGTTCAATCAGATGGATCACGCGGCCGAAGCTGTTTCCGCGATCATCGCCGCGCAAATTATTCCGTGTACGTTGGAATTTTTGGACCGCACTACGATCCATTGCGTTGAGGATTATGCGAGAGTGGGTCTGCCACTGGATTGCGAAGCGCTCCTGTTGATGGAAACGGATGGTCATCCCGCAGTTGTGGCTGAAGAAGCCGCGCAGATGGAGGGTATCTGCCGCGAAAAGGGTTGTCTCGAAGTACGGGTCGCCAAAGATGACGCGGAAGCGGCGAATCTCGCCACGGCGAGGCGTTCGGCCTTTTCCGCCCTGGCCCGCGTGGCGCCTACGACAATCCTGGAAGACGCCACAGTGCCGCGCAGCGAGTTGGCGCGCATGATTCGATTTGTGGAAGCGGTCGCCAAAAAATACAAATTACGCATAGGCACGTTTGGGCATATGGGCGACGGCAACCTGCATCCGACCTTCCTCACCGACGAGCGGAACAGGGACGAAATGCATCGCGTGGAAGAGGCGTTCAAGGAGATTTTTGACGAAGCGATTCGTCTCGGCGGAACTATAACCGGCGAACATGGCATTGGCCTGGCCAAGAAGTCTTTTCTGCCGAAATTTGCAGGCGACGCCCAGATGCGCGTCTTGCGCGAGCTGCGCCGCACGCTCGATCCGGCAGGGATATTGAATCCCGGCAAAATGTTCGACTGCTAAGGTTAACCGCCGAGCACTTTTTTCAAGGCGCTCAAAAAGGTCTCGACTACATCCAGCCGGCTGTTCTCGCCCATCAATCCGACGCGCCAAATCTTGCCTTTTAGAGGCCCGAGCCCGGCGCCGACCTCGATGTTGAATTCTTCAATCAAGCGTTTTCGCGCCGCGGCTTCCTCCACGCCGGCCGGTACGTTAATCGCATTGAGTTGCCATAACTGGTGCCCGGCTTGCGAGGCGATCTGGAGTTTCATTGCTTCGAGACCGCCCTTCAGCGCCAGGTGACTTTGTTCGTGGCGCTTCCAGCGCTTCTCCAAACCTTCCTCCAGGACCAACCGGAGCGCTTCGTGGATCGCGTAATTCATGGAGATCGGCGCAGTATGATGATATACGCGCTCCTGCCCCCAATAGGACGCAAGGAGGTTCACGTCGAGATACCAGCTTTGGACCTTGCGTTTGCGTTTGGTCGCCACTTCCATTGCCCGTGGGCTGAAAGACACCGGGGCGAGGCCGGGTGGCGCGGACAGGCCCTTTTGCGTGCAACTATAGATCGCGTCGATCTGCCAATCATCCACTTTCACCGGGCAGGCACCCAGGGAAGTGACAGCATCGACGACGAACAGCGCTCCCGCTCCGCGAACGATGCGCGAAATCTCTTCGATCGGGTTCAACACGCCCGTGGATGTCTCGGCTTGCACCACGGCGACAAGTTTTGGCCGCGCATTTTTCAGCGCGTCCGCAACTTGCTGCGGCTCGATGACGCGAGCCCAGGGCGCTTCCACCTTTGTCACGCGCGCACCGCATCGGTCGGCGATCTCGGCAAGTCGCGCGCCGAAATAGCCGTTCACACAAATCACGGCCTCGTCCCCCGGTTCGATCAGGTTCACCAAACAAAATTCCATGCCTGCGCTGCCCGTGCCGCTTACGGGGAACGTCATTTCATTTTTTGTCACGAACGCCTGGCGCAACATCACTTTGATCTCGTCCATCATCCGGACGAATACCGGGTCCAAATGCCCGAGCAGCGGTTGTGACATTGCCTTAAGGACCGACGGTGCGGCATTGCTGGGCCCTGGGCCGAGCAACAAACGATTCGGCGGTTGAAACGCTGAAATTTGCATGCCCCTCATTTAATGAAAGCTGCCGCGGCTTAGCAAGTCGCGGCACGTTTGAATGAAATTGAACTGCGGCGCAATATCTGGTTTGGTCGCAGCCAGCGCGAATCGCGAATGAACCGTAGAGATTTTATTCTTTCTACCGCAGTCGGCGCAGTCCTGGCGCGCGAGGACACTCGCCCTCCTGAAGTTGTTTCGGGCCGCAAGCGCGCGTTGATGAAGCTTGGGTGCCAGAGTGGCCCGACTTCTGATGGGCGGCTACAGTTTTTCGCGCGTCACGGCGTGAAGAACATTTGCGGCATACCGGAAACAAAGGGCAAGGATCCGACGATTGATGAACTGCTGCAAATGAAGGAGCGCGCCGCCAGGTGGGACATCAGCGTGGACATGCTCACGCCTCCATTTCTTGCTTCGAGCCATGTCGATCGCACTGAGCGTCCGTCGATCATGCTCGGCCAAAGCCCGGAACGCGACCGGGACATCGAATCTTTCCAAAACCTGATCCGCAACTGCGCCCAAGCGGGTATTCCGGCAATTAAGTATAACATGAGCATCCTCGGGGTTTTGCGGACCGGCCGGACGCAGGGCCGCGGTGCAGTAGGATACAGCACGTGGCGACTGCATGAAGCGAAACCCCGCTCGGTCTTGACGCGGGCCGGGCGCGTAACTGCTGATATTTATTGGGAGCGGATCACCTATTTTTTAAAACACGTGGTTCCTGTCGCGAACGAATATAAAATCCGATTGGCTTGCCATCCTCACGATCCTGGTGTG
>DATENK010000458.1:0-23394 GCA_035275085.1 Verrucomicrobiia bacterium
TGGTATCGAGCACAAGCAGATTTTCCGGTTCGTGCTGCGCTTTGAAGCGCACGTAAGGAATGATGAATGAAAAATCGTCCTTGTTGCTGCGCAACGCCAGCACCATGCCGAGATAACCGAAGGCCAGAAACATTCCCAGCCGAATGACCCATCGCGATTCGTCCGACGTGTAAACGAACAGATTATTCCGATCGATGATCGAGGCGAGCAGTGTGCCCAAAAACATTCCGAACGTCGCCGCCGAAAAGGCGCGCAATGAAAAGCCTTTGAGCATGTGATCGATGGCGATCAGCAACCCACCCAAACCAAAGCCGATCATTACCCCGTAAACGCCGCCGTCGATCAACTCCGGCCGATATTGGCTCACTGCGTAACCGGAGAGGGTGGACAGCGTGAGAAACAGAATGCGAACAACCCAAAGGCTCATAGTTATTTTATCGGTGACTTTCCCGGGTATGGCGGGTTTTGGGGCTGGCGCGGCGGCTTTTTGGGTTTAAACAGCAGACCGTAATGACTGATGTTGCTGGCGGCGACTTGCAGATCGGTCACCAGACCTGTGATGCGATTTTTGAGCTGATCGTCCTTTACCAGCGCTCCGGCGAGGCCGCGGCCTTCCTCGACTGAATACGCAAGACGCTCGAGCACTTCGGAGGTGTTCTCGAGGCTGTTCACCGCCTTGGTAAATTCCACACGGTTGGTGGCAACAAGCTGTGAAAGTTCGGTCGCAACGGTGTTGAGTTGGTCGGAAAAGTGCACGAGATTGCTCACCGACACGAAAATCGGCGTACTGTTCGTCGCCACCATGTTATTCACCCCATCAACCATCGTAATCACTTTATCGGACGCAACGCGCAAATTGTTCAGGATTACATTGATATTGGTTAAGTTCCTCTCTGTGAGCACCTTTTGATCCACGCGGACCGCCAGATCATTAAGACTTTTGACGATCACCTTCACTTCATCCACCAATTCAGTGGCCGAGCGGGCAGTTTCCTGCAGGTCGAATGGCTGGCCTAAAGGCACTTCCGCGTCTGACGCAAGGATCGGCGCGGCGTTGGCCTGCGGGCGCACGGCAATGAATTCATCCCCCAAAAAACCAAGTTGTTGGATGTTAAATTGCGCGTCGCCATGAATCCTATATCGCTGCTGGATGCGTACATGGATGATAACTCCTTTGCCGCCCGCCTCCAGATCGATGTCCGATACATGCCCGATCGGCACGCCGGCCATCAGCACCAGCGAGCCTCTTTTCAAATTGCTGACCGTCTCCGCGCGCAGTCGTAACTGGTAGGTTGGCTTAAAGCCGCGGCTTTTCATGAACACGTACACCAACCCGACAAACACGACGAGCGCCAGTGCCACGAACAATCCCACTCGGCCCGCAAATCGGCTTTTTTTCATATTTCAAAAATCATCCAACAAATGCTGCCGCGGCTCAGCGATCCCATTCACGAAATGATGCACGACCGGGTCCTGGCTCGCAAAAATTTGCTCGGGCGTGCCGGTCACATAAATCTTGCCATGGTATAACATGAAAATACGCTGCCCGATGCGCCGCGCGCTGCGCATGTCGTGCGTCACCACCACGGTGGTCACCTTCAGCTTTTGGCTGATGCTAACAATCAGTTTATCAATGCTATCCGAAATCACCGGGTCGAGGCCGGTGGTGGGCTCGTCGTATAACAGAATTTGCGGCCGGTAAACAATCGCGCGCGCCAACCCCACGCGTTTGCGCATGCCGCCCGACAGCTCGGACGGATGCTTGTCTTCGGTCCCGGGCAGTTCCACCAATTCCAGCGCTTCGCTCACCGTTTCGCGCACTTCTTTATCGGAGCATTTCCGCTGCTGCTGCAAAGCAAACCCGATGTTCTCGGCCACAGTCATCGAATCAAACAACGCCGCTCCTTGAAACAGCATCCCGAATTTACGCCGCACCTCAATCAATTCCCGCTCGTTCATCGGCACGATATTCTGCCCTTCCACCAGTACCTCGCCGTGCTCGGGATGCAGCAAGCCGATCAAGTGCTTCAATAATACGCTTTTGCCGCCGCCGCTCCGGCCAATGATCACCACGGATTCGCCCTTGTCGATCCGCATGTTCACGTGGTCAAGGACCCGATGTGCGCCAAAGCTTTTCTGCAAATTGCGGACCTCGATCATGTCATCCCAGCAAGCGAGTGAGAACCAGCGTCAGGAAGAAGTTGCTGATCAGGATTGCGATCGACGAAAAAACCACGGCCTCAGTGGTCGCCCGCCCAACGCCCACGGCGCCTTCCCCGCAAGTCATGCCTTTATAGCAACTCACCATCGCGATGATCGCGCCAAAGATCACACTCTTAATCAGTCCGGTCATCAGATCGGACACGTAGGTGTACTTTGTCATGTTGTCCCATGCGTAAGTGGCGTACTCGCCCAAATACATACGGCACAAGCCGTAGCCGCCCAGAATTCCGATTGCGACCGACTCCATCGTCAATAGCGGCAAGGCCAGAATCGTTGACATCAGCCGTGGAACGATCAGGTAATCCACGGGATGGGTCGCCAACGTGCGCAAGGCGTCGATCTGTTCCGTAACGCGCATCGTGCCGAGTTCGGCTGCCAACGCGGCGCCAACCCGCCCCGCAACCATCAAGCCGGTAAGCACCGGTCCCAGTTCGCTGCACATGCCGACACCCACCACCGCAAGCATCGCTGTGTCCATCCGCACGCGATGGAACTGAAAATATGTTTGCGCCGCCAGCACCATGCCGGTGAACGCACCCGTAATCAACACCACCGACTGCGATTTGACGCCGATAAAATATAACTGATAAAGAACTTCCCTGAAGTCTGGTCGACGCCGAAATAGTGAAATAAACGCGTCGCGCGTCAGCAAAGTGAATTCACCCAGCCCGCGCATCCAATCCCATGCGACACGCGCAGGATCCGGCGTTTTCATACCGCGCGCGTTCTACCAAAGCGCTCCCCCGCTGACCATGGGAAAACAGCGCGACTTGCTAGACTGCACGGCCGCGTAGCCATAAGGATTGTTATTTTCGACCGTACCCTTGATGCTTGTTTCTGGCCTGAAAATAGCTTATTCTATGGCAAATGAAGCTGCGTCTGGATCTTCTGGACCACCTGACAGACAAGGACATCCTCGAGGAAGTTCTGGCGAACAATCCCCGCTACAAGCCCGAGCCGCGTTTTTCAAAAACCGGAGTTGGGAGTCTGTCATCAGCTTCAATCGAGCAGCGTGCGAAAGAGGAAAAGCGCAGCACGGCTTTAATCGAGAGAGCCATCAAGCGCTCGCAGAAGAGTGGCAGGCGCGTCAGTCGCAAACCTGCCGGTTAGAGCAGGCTTTCGATTTTTTGCGCGACTGTCATCGCCGCGCTCCGTTCCTATTTTTCAACGGTAACACTTTCGCTGATATCGGACGCCAGATGGCCACGTTGCTTTTTGCTGAACTCCCTACCTCTCGCCGGCGCGAGGTCACATCCGCTGTCGGACACTACATAGCTGGCGTATTGGATCGCGAAAATATGGTTGAGATAGTCGAGAGCCTCTGGGAAACGGCTGACTGGAAGCGGGGAGATCGGGTTAAAACTCTCCGCGGTTCCTTGCGCGGGGTCATCGTTCAGATCCTGAATGACGGTCGCGTACGTTGGAAGCCAGATACAGGCGCCTCAGAATTGGTCGCTCTCCCGGAAAGCCTTATTCGGGAGTAATATATACTCACTGCGCCAACGCATAAAGATGCGTCATGGTAGCGACATAGAGCGCGCCGTTCGCGGCAGTGGCGGTGGCGCTGATCGGGGCGCCGAGTTGAATGTGACATAGCTCCCGTTTTTCGCGGGTGGCATTCAGGATGTAAAAATCGCCGCTACGGGTGCCGAGGTGAACTTTGCCGTCAGCCACAAGCGGTGACCCCCAGCATTCGCCATCGATATCATGCGTCCAGATCGGTTTGCCGCTCGCCGTTTCGAGACAGTGCAACTTGCGGCCGCAATCGGCGATGAACGTCAACTCGCGATCAATCGCGGGCGTCGCGATTACATGCCGTTCCACACTGTAGGACCAAATCTCGCCAGTCGCCGTAATGTCTCCTGTTTTCGTTACGTCAATGGCCTTTAGCCATGCCTCGTTCTTGCCCCAAAAGAGATCGCCACCGCCGGCAACGTAAAGCCGCCCGTCAAAGAAAACCGGCATGCTGTAGATCGTGCTTGGTCCTTCGCGGCGATTGCTCGTGTAGCGATGAATGTTCTCTTTCGGCGCCTGCGGGTCGAAATCGAACTGAAATACCTTCTTTAGTTTTGCCGGCTCAGCCGAAGCGATGCCTTTCGTCGCGAGCGCTTCGAAGCCATACACCACAGCGTTCCCGCCGCAGAAGAAAACAATGGGTTTTCCGTTCACTTGCGCCATCGCTGGCGAGGACCACGTGCAATGCGCGGTATTCGGCGCCATCCCTTCGTAATCGCGCGCGAGCAGACGTCCGGTGCGCTTGTCGAGCACAATCAACCCTGGCGCATCTGGCGTGCGAATCTTCCGATGCGTGTTGTCCACACCGGACCCGGTGTTCAAGTAAAGCTGATCGCCGTGGATGAGGATCGAACTGTGCGCCGAATCGTGCGACCAGATCCCAACTTCCTTCGTCATGTTGAACAGCCACAAAATGTCGGCATCGAGCGGTCCAGGCGTCAGCGGCGTCGACGGCGCATTGGTCCCGCGCGGGGTCATCTGCGCGCCTTCGTCCTTGAATGGCCCGTCATTGCCGTTGGCCATCCCATTGATGTCGAGGCACAGCACTTCGCCGCGATTACTCACGATATACACGCGGTCGCCTTCAACGGTCGCCGGCGATGAAAGACCCGTCTTGGGCCAATCCATATATTGGTCTTCCTCCCTTTTTGGCGAAACCAACTGCCACAAAAATTTTCCGGTTCGTTCCTCAAAGCACATCAACACGCCCCGATCACCTTGATGCTTCGGATCGCGCGGATTACCGTTGTTGGTACCGATCAATACGCGGCCCTTCGCCACGATCGGCGTGGAGTGCGACTCCGTCCCCAGCTCTGCGGCCCAGCGGATGTTCTTTCCCGTCTTCGGATCAAACGAGTCCGGCAGGTTCCGCTCCGCCGAAACCATGTTCCGCGTCCACGCTGCGCCCCACTGCGGTTGGTCCGCCGCACGAAGCAGTGCGCAAAAAGCAAATCCTAAGAGATAAACATGCCTGTAAATCACTGCCGCACAATACCGATTCCAGCGCGCGCCTTCCACCAAATCCGTTTTTGGCTGTTACGGCAGCAGGACGACCCGATAAAAGCGTTGACCAACTGAAGCGATTGTATCGTCGGTCTTGGAACCAATTTCAAAAAAGGCGACGACTTCACCCGAAACCGGTGTCCATGAGGAATCAGCAAGATCGTTTTTGTATTCGACGCGATAGGTTTTCCCAGCCTGGGCGCTCCACGTGAGCGTAACACCGGCGGCAGAATCGTACTCGATGGAAAGCACCCGTACCTCGGCGATAGTCACAACATTGGCGGCACGCGGCGTAGGCGAGGTCATCGAGAACAGAGCCGCGGCGCCATCAGGGAAGCGGCCTTCACTGACGTCGTTGCGCTGACGGAGGAAGCCAATGCTATCGACCAATCGGCGATCCGGGTCAAAGAGCGCGAGCGTCTCACCGTCCGCGCCGAGCCGGAAATTGACATGCAACTCACGGTCGGAGCCGTTCTGGTTGCCTTCTTCGTCCGCCCAGAAGAGCGCGTAACCATGGGCAGGTATCGTGAACCCCGCGGGGATCACGTACTTGCGTGGGTTCTGCGAGTCCGTGAGCGAAAACCCGCCAAGGTTCACGGGCGTGGCGGAAGCGTTATACAGTTCAAACCAATCATCAAAATTTCCGTCTGCAGGATCCGCCAACGTCCGTGTATTGGCAGCCATCCATTCGTTGATGAACACGGGCACTGGCGCCCCCGCTGGATTGTTGGTACCGCCGGGCGTCGGATAATAAAAATTTCCGCGGAAAGAACTTTGCCCGTCGGGGAAGGCCCCAAACGAGCGGTCGGCGGCCACGTTTCGATAATTTATATAATCGATGATTTGTGCCGCGCCATCCACTTCCCGCGAGAGGGCAACAATGCCGTTCGTGGGATTGAGGCGGAAGCTCGTGTGCAATTCCGTGCCCGAGCTTTCGGCCGGCTCGCCGTCGGCCCAAACAAGCTTGAACTCCGAAGGATGAACGGCCGTTGACCCGGGGAAGGCCCATTGTCTGAGGTTTGCGTAATTACCGCTCAGGTAATATCCGTCCAGTGGCAAATCGTTCAGGCCTGAAAAATATATTTCGACCCACGGATCACGATCACCGGCCCGATCGGTTGGACCTGTAACATTCTCAGGCTGTACCTCACTCAGCCATAACGATGGGTATGGCGGAAGGGCGCGAGCGATATTATTCGGCGCGCCGGGCGTGAAGCCGATGGGGCGCACATCGGTGGCCGTTCGGAACGTGGAATTGATGCGGGTTTGAAACAAATGGCTGTTGGTTCCGGCCATGTACCAGAAACTAATTGTATAAACCGTGTTCGGCTTCACTCCCGAGGCAATGACGTTGGTCAAATCCTGATAGAAGTGCGTGAGGGCCGCCCCTCCGGTGGCATAGACGAGGTGCAGACTTTGGTTGCCCGTGCGCGCCACGGTATTCTCGATCGCGGAGTTGGTGGCCAGGCCGCTTTTATTCCATGGCGCCAGCGAGGCGGATTCGAAGCCGCCGTTCAATATCAGGTTTGTGCCCGCGCCGGCCGCGCTTCCTTCGACCATCGCTATATCATCGATGAACACATCCGCGGCGAAGTTCGTGAGGAATAAAGAAAGGCGCGAACCGCTAGCACCTGAACTGCCGGTGAAGCTAAAAAATTTCCAGCCCGAGCCATCCGACCAATTGCTCACACGGTTGTTGTCCTGAGCAGCATCGATCAACTGCAAAGCCGGCCCCGAACCATCCGGCGCGGCGGGCCACGGCGGATCATCGTCGTAGGTGACTTGATCGATCATCGACGCCTCGCCGAAAGCATCCGGCCTGATTAAAGAGAGCGTTTCGCCGCCGTCATCCAATTGGCCGCCAAACGGTCCGAGCGCGGGGATATGCCACCCATAGGCGGCGCCGAAGGCCTGTCGATTTTTGGCGATTACCACATATTGGCCGTTCGTAATGATCTTTCCACCGAACGTGAAATCCACCCCGTTCATGCGCCAGTTCGAAATATCAAACGAGTAGGTTTGCGAACGATTGTATATTTCGATGTACGACGCCTCGGGCGTGAGCGGGTTGTACATGATTTCGTTAATGACCAGGCGGTCCTGCGGATTCTCGTCAAGGCCCGTGTATTCGACGGTCATCGTGCGTGTCCCGTTGGTATGGCCTGCGGGGTCAAGGGCGTCGATCCGCAATGCGTTGGTACCCGCGGAGACCGCAAGCGTGATGCTCCAATTGGTGAGGGTCGTCCAGGTCAGCCCATAGGCTGTGCCATTTACCAGAACGGTTTGCACACGAACCGGCGCGGTGCCGCTGATCGCCACGAGGTTGCGATTCGTGGCAATATAATTCGTCCCCGATAAATTGAACGGAGCGTTAGTGGCCGCAGTCATCTGCGACAAAATGAAATTACGGCGCTGCGTAATCCACGTTTTGATCGGGTCCGGCGAGTCGAGCGCAATCCCATTGGCCTGAAACGCGGCGTACTTGGAATCGAGGATAAAATCGATGGCGGTGCCAGGGCCAACTTGGAAGAAACCGTTCATCGCTTCCTGCATGGCCCGCCAATAGGCACGAATGAACGCAGGGAAATTATACATGCGCTGCACGACCGGATCGACATTCGACGGAAAGAGCGGATCGTTGACAGGATCGTTAAATACCCCCAGGCCAACATCGAAGTCCCAGCAGAACAATTTCCAACCGCTATTCTCCGGCTTGTAGAGATACGTATTCTTGGCGTTTGGATTCCCAAATGCATCCCAGAACGACGCCAGATCGTTCATGCAAAAGGTCCGCATCCAATGATCCATGTCGACCACGCCTTCCACCGCGGATTGATAAACCCCACCTTGATTATTCGTGTTGGCGGCGTCAATCAAAGCGAACAGATCGGAAAAATCGTTCGCGGTCCCATGCGTCGCGCGCGGCCGCCAATTCCAGCGATAGCGTGCCACCTTTTTGGCCCCGCCGGTGGTCGTGAAATTCTCGAGGCTGTTCAGAATACACGGGTCCACCCGATTGCCGGCGTCGTCGAATTCGTTCCAGCAATCGGTCTTGTAAAGATTTCCCTCGGCATCATCGGCAAACCATTGCTCGATCGTATCACCGCCGGGCTGTTGAACGTCATCATAGATGGCGCCGCGCTTCACGCCGTTGACAAACAGATTGATATAACGCCGATACATGTTCGGCAGGCCAAACTGTTCGAGAAACCAATACATCAGTTGCTCGCGCTGGTTGGTGCTGTCGCGAATCGGCCAATCGAGGGTGAGATGATCCTCGCCGAGCATCAAGTCATCGTCCGGAAATGTCAGATCGTACCCGCAGAGCGCGCCCGTGGGCGTCGTGTAAATCGGCGCCGTATAGGAACTGCCGCTGTAATGCCCGCCGATATTGTAAACGATGCGATTTCGGCCGTAGATAAATGTGCAATCCACACCCTCGTTGCTCATCTTCTCGCGAGCGCCCCAAAAGTCGTGCGAGGCTTGGGTCATCCAAAATCGGTAAGTGCCGAAAGCATTCGCGAATAGCGGGTCCCCAACCCGCACAAGGCATTCGCGCGCCGGGGCATCTGCCGGAAAACGCGAAGCGAGGCTGATGCTCGCGTGGTCCGTCGCTTCGACGTAAAATCCAACGAGCTTGCCGCTGGTTTGCGCCGGAATCAAACCAGTGTAAATGCCGTCACCCGCCATAAAATCACCGTCCACCCCGGCATCATTCATGATGCTGCTTGCCGAGGACGGCGACCATGGCGCGGGGTCGATGCGATAGTGTAGAATAACGGACGCCAGCAGGTCCGGATCATGGACGCGAGACGTGACGCGGATCACTTCACCCGGTTGCGGAAGAATCGGCCGATGCGAAACACCGCTAATAGTCGGCCCCACGTTAACTCTGAAGACACTGTTCTCCGCGCCCGGCGTCCCGAGGTTTGCCGGCACTTGGAGTTTAGCGGCTGCTTCCAGAAACCCGCCGCGCAGTCGCAACAGGATCTCTGGATGACCGCTCAACCACCGCGCCCGGGCACGAATCGTCACATTCGCGTTCGCTGGAATTCCTTGCGTGAACGGAGTCCGCACGCGGTTGGCTACGTGATCACCGCGTTCCGTCGCTTTGAGGTACAGCGCACCGGTGGCAGGAGCCCACCCAGATAGCCGGTGTGTGCCTTGCGCTGTCCAACCATTAGTGCCCGAGGTGAAGGTCGAGTTCAGAATCCGATTCGTGCTTCCGGTCAGGAACACTTCCACATCATCCACTAACGCCTCGCCCGCGCCCTGCAGAAATACCTGAAGCTGGTCCGACGTGGGCGTAGAGGGATGACCATTATCCGCAATGCCGCTCTGTTGGATCGTGGTCCATGGAGCTTTTCCCGTCTCGTCGCTCTCGGCCCAATTTGAAGGAAGCCGATTGTCACTGTGCGGGTCGATCAATTCCAAACTGCTGCCGCCGCCATCGGCTGCGTGCCCCCAACGCCCTCCGTCGCGATACGTGACCTCATCCATCACCACGTAAAACGTGTTGGTCACCACGGTTAGACTAGCGTTGGTTTCCACGACGACCTCAGGTTTGGCCAGCGCCAGACGCTCACCATCGTTGGAAAGGTTGCCCGTGAAATTGCCGAGGACGTTGGCGCTGCTCAGTCCCGGATAATTCGTTAACAAGCGCGAGGCATTGGCGGCGATGACAAGATAACCGTTGGGCGAAATCATGACGCCGTTCGGGATGGTGTAACTGATGCCGTCGAGAAATCGCCAGCCGCCTACATCTATCGCCGCACTACTGCGATTGTAGAGTTCCACGTATTCGTCGTCGTTCGATCCTGAAATAGGGTTATACATAATTTCATTGATCACGATCGGCTGAATCAGCAGGGGCGCGTTCGCCAGGCCGGAAGTGCGCGCCGACAGTTCGTGGAAGCTCGGGGCCCCGTCAGGAAACCGCCCATAGGAAACGCCGGTCGCTTGCCCGCCGAATCGGATTGCATCGATCACGCGGGTGGCGTTCGAGTTGATAAAGTATACGGTTTCGCCTGACGCGCTCAGCGCGAACCCAAGCTGGCTTTGATCGAAGGCGATGAAACCGCCCGGGCTCAGGATAGTGCCATTGGGGATGCGGAATATGTTCGTGTTGCGTTCATCGGTCACAAAACAGCCGGACAGATCGGCTTCGGCGGGACTGTAATTATATAGCTCGATGAAATCCAACAAGGGCGCGTCCGTGTTCGCCAAAATTTCGTTGATCATCACATTTTCAAGCGGGCCGCCCGGGATCGGATCAGCGGCGCCCGGCGAACCGCCGATATAGGCACTGGCGGCCCATGCCTGAGGATCGCGTTCCCCAAACGAAGCCTTCGCAAGCACTAACGAATGTCCCGCGCCGTCTGCCGCAGGTGGCCAGGGCGGGCCGTCCTGATACGGAACTTCCAGGACCAGCGCCCCCGATGGTTTGCGCAAGCGAACCAACCCGGCGTTGTTGGGCAGATTGTTTGTATAGCCGCCCAGCACACCGGTGATGCCGTACTCAGCCTCGATGTCGCCCGGCATCGGCGCAATCACGAGGAAACCGTTCCCGGCGATGATTGTGTTTGGCGGCAGCGTGTAATCGAACGAGCCGGAGAAGCAATAGCCGCTAATGTTTTCCGCAAACGGATTGGAATTGTAAATCTCTACGAATTCCAGGTTGCGATTGTCGGCGCGGTCTTTCGGATGGTACATGATCTCCGAGATCGCAAGACCCGTGCGGCGGCTGGAGGGGCCCAGCGGTTCGTAAGTGAGTTGCGCCGGACTGAGGACGACCACCTTAAGCATCGCGGGAAGACTTGTGGCGCTATCCGATGGATTCGTCACCACCACGTCATACTGCCCCGTATGCGCGGGAGTCAGAAGATTCAGCGTGAGCGAGGAATTCGTCGCGTTCAGGATCGGCTCGGAGTTGAAGCGCCATTGATAAGTCAACGGGCGGCTCCCGCGCGCGCGAACGGAAAAGATGGCACTTTCGCCCACGCCGTTGGTTTGGCTCACGGGATTTTGTGTGATGGAAGGCGGCGTGCCGGGCGGCGGCAGCGGATCGGCCGTCCCGCTGACCTCCGCGCGAAAGCCCGTGGGATTGATACCCGGTCCGGGCGCGTTGTTGACGACGAAGTCCAGCGTGTTGGTGCCTTCCAGAAAACCGGAACTGATGGTAAACACGGGCGAAAAAGCCCCGAAATTCCCATCGTACGTGATCCCTGTTTCCACCCCGTTGATCAATATCGCCGCACCCGCATTGTCCGATGACCAGCGACCGGTGATCACCGCAGTGAAATGATCGAGCGTGCTCAAATCAAAAGTGATGCGGTATGTGTAGTCGCCTGGTTGATTGCCCACCGCCTGGCTCGCTTGTGGCGCGAGCCATTTGGAAGTTGGACCATTAGCCATCCAGGGTGGGATGGGAAAGCCAGTGTCGTTCAGCACAATCGCGTTCGGCCCGGGAAAAGCGGCGTCCGCACTTTGTACCAGCCGATAATGCGGATCAATTGAACCCGAGGGTAATAACGCGCCGCCGTTGGTGACTCCCGTATTGTACAACCCGGGGATAGGATCGGCGATCAATCGAACAGTGGCCAGGCACCCGAACAACACCGAGACAGATGACTTCTTCATAAACGCACTTCACCGCTGACCGAACTATTGACAGGCTGAAGGCGCAATCTCGCAAAATCCCGCCAGTGAATACAGAACAATTTCGGACGCGGGGAACGTCCGCGAACTACGCGGCGAAATGGCTGGCTTGGGATCGGGCCTAGTTTAGGCTTTCACAAGCGGGATCGGCTCAAACTTGCGGCCGAGCACCGGCGTCGATGAAGTTTTCAACCATTGTTCGAGCACCCCGGCATAGACTGAGCGGAAGTCCGTGGTGAATTTCGGATCGCCGTTGAAGAGATCGCCGGGCGCGAGGCTCGGATATTTTCCGAGCAAGCCCGCGTTGATCTTGTTGCCGGCAACGAACATCACGGATGCAGCGCCGTGATCGGTGCCGCCGCTGGCGTTTTCGGCAACGCGCCGGCCGAATTCACTGAAGGTCATCAGCGTAACGCGCTCAAGGTTGCCTTGCGCTTTGATGTCATCCATGAACGCTCTTACCGAATCGCCCAGTTCTTTTAGCAGACGCTCCTGGGTATTGATCTGATTGCTGTGCGTGTCGTAACCGCCTTGTGAGACGTAAAAGATGCGGGTGGGCAAACCACCGCCGATCAGGCGGGCGACCAGCTTTAACGACCCGCCCAGCCGCCCCTGTGGGTAATCGGCCTTGTTTTGAACTTTGTTGCTGGCGACGCGGATTTCTTCGGAACTGATTTGCGCGTCGAGCGCAGTGCGTTCGACGTAATCGAGGGTCGAACCTTCGTGCATGGCAGCGCCAGCGATGCTGCCGATACTGCCGCCAGAATTCATTTCACGAAACGTGTCTTCCATCATGGCCTTCTCATCCGCGTCGGGCCGGTCCGAAGTCATGAACTTGTAGCTCTGCGGATCTTCGAGACTGACACCCATCGGTTTCTTCGCCGCGAACGCCTGCGGCATCTGGCGTCCTACGCATACGCCAACCGTCGGATCAGCGCCTTTGCAGGCGTTATCGAAATAACGGCCAAGCCAGCCGTAACGTTCAAAACGCTGCGAGTCACTTGCGGTTTGCCAGATTTCAGTCGAACGGAAATGCGAACGGTTCGGGTTCGGATAACCGACGCCCTGAACGATGCTGAGCTGTCCTTCGTCGTAAAGCGCTTTCAGTCCGGCGAGGTTCGCGTTGAAGGCGAGGTCGTCATTGATCTTCAGCAATTGTTTCGCGCGCAGGCCAAGGCGGGGTCGCGCGCTCTGATAATGGTCGTTCGCGTACGGAACAATGGTGTTGAGCCCGTCGTTGCCACCGGCCATTTGGAGGATCACGAGAATGCTGGAATCCTTCCCGGTGGCCGCGCGCATGCCTTTGTCGGCGGCATCGGCCTGAAGCTGCGCAAAAGTATGCGCGAGGAACGTTGGAACGGTCCACGTGAAGGCGGAGCCCAGTGCAGTGGTTCGGAGAAAATCGCGACGTGTTTTAAGAGTCAGTGTATCGCTCATAATATTATGTGAGTTGAAATTCTGGGGTGCTCATGATCAGGCGGACGGCTTCGAGCACATCGTGCGAATCGAGTTCACCTTGCCCGTCCAAATACTCATTCAGCGCCTTCTTCTGTTTTGGTTTCAATTCAGCTTGCAAGAGCCGACGTTCCAAAGCGGCGAGTAAGGCGGTCTTGCTCGTGCGTTCGCTCGCGCTGACAAGTTTATCCGGATCAACCGGCGTGCCTTGCGCCAGGCGGCGATTCAAACGATTCGCCACAAACTTCAGCCCTTTCTTGTCCTTGGGCACTTGAATCTGGTTCTTTCCATAAACCAGCGCCTCGGCGAGATTATAGCGGCTGAGCAAATTGTTTGTAGTGATCCAGGTCAGGCCGCCGTCCCAACCCTTCACGTTCGGTGGAGCAAACAGGTCCTGACTCAGGGTCATGAGAACGTTTGAGGCGATCGGCGCGGGCGGCAATTCGCGTTCGAGCATGCGCACGCTGCTGACCAGCCATTGGACCGGACTCTTAACCTGCGTGCGTACCATCGACTCAGCGTAAAATTCTTCGCTGCGAAAGATAGCGCGCAGCACCGGTTTAAACTCATTGTTGTGCTTGCGGAAGATTGTCGCGAGCGCATCGATGATCTCGTCGGAAGGATTGTCCGCCACGAAGAACGTCCAAAGTTTCGCGCAAATGAATTTTGGCGCCTGCGGCTGCGCCACGATTTGTTCGAGCACATCTTCCCAATCCAGCTTCCCGGTTTTGCCGAGCACGGTTTTTTCCGTGGCATCGTGCAGGAACGGGCGATAATCGCTCTCCTGGTCGAGGCGATTGTAAGTGAGGCCGGTGAAGGCACGCGCGGCTTCGGTGATGTCTTTTTCGGTGTAGTGCCCTTCGCCGAGCGCGAACAGTTCCATCACTTCGCGCGCGTAATTCTCATTCGGATGCTGCTTCTTGCTTTGGGCCTGGTCGAGCCAGACCAACATCGCAGGGTCTTTGGTGACCGCTTTGAGCATTTCCAGCCAATTGCCCGACGCGTGCTTGCGAAAGGTTTCGTTCTGCAAATACATCAGATACGCGTCTTTGACCTTTTGGATGCTGGTGGCGAAATGCCCGTGCCAAAACAGGGTCAGCTTTTCCTGCAGAGGACGTGGACCTTTCGCCATACGCTCCAGCCACCAACCGCGCATCTCGACGACGTGCTGGCGTTGATTTTTCTGGAACATCTGCCGTACCTGCTTCGCCTTAGCTTCCAGCGCCTTGCGTTCCTCAGGCGTCGCGCTGCGCATCTTCTCGCGGAACTCGCGCGCTTCCTTGAACTTCGTCATCCGCTCGCCGTCCGGCTTGGCCCAATCCGGCGGTTCGGTCGTGTCCGGGATTCTGTCGTAATCGACCAACGAATCGACAGCGACGTCAGGTCCGAGCTTCTGAAGCTTTTCGATGTCGGCCGGGGTGCCGCCGAAACCCGCGCGGTTCAGCAGATGCGCCGCGGTCTGAAAGTTCCATTTAGCAGCCGATAGTGCATTCAGCATACGTATTTGAGACGCAAATAGTGTGCCGGTGGTTACACATGGATTCACCACCGGGACACGAGAGGACGGAGCAAACGGCGGTTTTCACATTTTTAAGGTCCTCATAACTCCTCATAGGTCCTCCTGGCTCCTCGCAGGTCTGGGCCGGCGCACTTCCGAACCAAATTCCAACCACGAATCGACAGGAATTCCAACGTTATGGAATCGACGGTGTTCATGTATATGTTAATGAGCGTCAATAGGCGTTTAGAAAATCCGTTTCGCGTGCTTTCCCTCGGGCTCTTCGCCGGATGAACCGGGTCATCGCGAAGTTGGACGTACCCGGTAATTGTAACGGTGTCAACAACATGCGGAGATTCTTTGGGTAGAACATTGAGCGGCGAGGGCAAGCGAATGCCGGCTGCTATCAAAAGCGGCGTGACTGTACCGTCATATTTGCCACGATCATCCCATGAAGCGCTCACGGCCTAAGGGGCGGGCCTTGCAACTGGTGAAGCAACATTTTCGCGATGTCCGTCCTGAAGAACTGGTTACGGCTGCCCGCGAATTCCCGGTAACAACGCGGCCAGACCTGCAAGGGGTGTTGGATCAAATCTTTCGGGATCAATTTGAGACGAAAAAATTGGTAGGTGTTCATTCCGACTACAATCACCAGACCCTGACGTTCGCGAACGTCGCGGTCGAAGGAAATTTCGCGGCCCAAATCGGTCCGTTGCAGTACGATGAGGTGGACGTGGGCGAAATTCAGCCCTGCCGCTGTCTTAAGACTGCGCTCTGGCTAAGTGAGGAGAAAGGAACTCGTTTTGCGCTGCTCCTTACGCAGGCGCTCCATTATGGCCGTCCCAGTGGCGTGCATCTCGAAATTGCCGTTACGCCCGGCGAACGCGGCACGGAGTTTTCACGACGATTATTTGACCGCATCGAACGCCAAGTGAACCAGGCAAGTTCCTACCGTGGAAAAGCGTTGTCGCTAGAGCAAAGTGATAATTACCGAGGAAGTGTGGGCGCCATCAGGATTCACAAACTACGCTCAGTTGACCGGTCGCAAATTATTCTGCCGGAGAAAACCATTCGACTGCTCGAACGCAACGTGACGCAATTCATCGCGCAACGCGACCGCCTGAAGTCGCTGGGCATGGCTACCAAAAAGGGACTTCTCTTCTACGGTCCGCCCGGCACCGGGAAAACGCATACGATCCATTACCTGGCCAGCCAGCTTAAGGGGCACACCACGTTGCTTATCACGGCCGACCAGGTTGGCCTGCTGGACTACTATATGCAGCTCGCGCGTTTCCTTCAGCCTGCCATGGTTGTCCTTGAAGATGTGGACCTGATCGCCAGGGATCGCAAATCAAAGGGCAGCGCCTGTGAGGAAAGCGTATTGAACCGGCTGTTGAATGAAATGGATGGACTGCGCGAGGAGGCGTCGGTTCTTTTTGTTCTTACTACCAACCGCCCAGAGCAACTGGAAGCCGCCTTGGCATCGCGGCCTGGCCGGATCGACCAGGCCATCGAATTCCCATTGCCGGACGAGGAGGGACGGCAGAAACTCATTCGCCTTTATTCTGGCGGATTGAAGGTGGGCGAGGATGTTAGCGAAACCGCTGTGCGCAAAACGAAGGGAGCGAGCGCTGCATTCATCAAGGAGTTGATGCGTCGCGCGGCCCAATTCCTGGTTGAAGAAAATGGCGGGAACAAGGTCGAAATCAAACACATTGAGGCAGCCCTCGACGAAATGCTGTTCGCTGGGGGGACGTTGAACGTAAAACTGCTCGGCGGGGCCCAACCCTAATTTGATATAGGATTTAGATGTGCGGTTATCCGATTGTATCGTATGAGGTAAAGGTGAAACTCGACGACGCAAGTCGCATGTTGGCCGGCGCTGGACCCAAATGAAAAGAGGCGCTCGCCGTGTATCGCTGATGCTCCTCGTCCTGCTCAGCGTTGGGATCCTCGGGTGGTCCTTTCTTGTCTGGACGCCCCCACCGATGCCGCTTCCGAATCCAAACGGGTACGACGATTTGATCAAGGCGGCTCAGGCTGTTGCAGGGAAAATCGACGACGCTACCGAGCTTGAACACGAGGGACTGCGCACACTCATCACAACCAATGCTGAAGCGCTGCGATTGCTGCGCATCGGTCTTAGCCGCCGGTGTGCTGTCCCGACAGACAGTCATATCGCCAACTTCGAAACTGTTGTGATGGGCGATCTCATTGGTTTGAAACGGCTTGCTAAGCTGCTGTCCGCTGAGGGCAGGCTTGCGGAAATTGAAAATCGGCCATCGGACGCAGCGCGGAGTTACACTGATGCCATTCATCTCGGGCGCCAAATTAGCCGAGGCGGTCTCATGATTCATCGGCTTGTCGGCATCGCATGTGAAGGCTTGGTAAGTAAGCCTCTGCCAGCCGTTCTGCCAAAACTCACCTGCGAACAGTTGACGTCATTAGCTGCGGAATTGGAAGGCATTGATCACAGCACGGTGCTGTGGCGAGAAGTGCTGCAGAATGAGAAGCGGTTCGCTCGGGCTGACACGGGGGATTTCGAATATCCAATCGCTTTGGTCTCGTCGTGGTGGCGGGCGCGAAGCATCAGGCGGGGTGTGCAAGAAAAACATGAGGTAGCTTCAGCCCGTCTTCGCCTGCTTACCGTCGAGGTGGCGTTGCGCTCCTATAAATGCCGGCAGGGCCGCGCGGCCGAAACTCTCGCCCAACTCACCCCAAAATATCTTCGATCAGCGCCGATAGACCCCTTCAGCGGCAAGCCGCTGATTTACCGGCTGTCGGGTACAAATTGGGTTCTTTACAGTTTGGGACCAGATCGAAAAAACGATGGAGGTAAACCATTGGGCACAACTTCCGAGAATCATTTTCTGGTCTTCGGGAGCGCGCGAGCCGGGACAACCGACAAGGGAGATTTGCTATATGACTCAAAGTGGTAACCGTTAAAGGGCAAACACGGCCAATACAGATGATCAGCAAGACGGTCGACGGGCGCGTCAGATCGGCACGACGCTGCGGATGAGACTGATAACGTCGTCGAAGAGAATCGATTTCTGCATGAAGGTAACGGCAAGTTCGCGGATTTGGCTGACCTTTAGGGGGTCCTCCACACTGGATAGACAAATTAAGTTAACCCGCGCCAGGGCCGGTTCGCTGCGCAGCCATTGAATAAAAGCAATGCCGTCAGCGATGTGCAACGCAAAGTCCGCAACGATGAGGTTGGGGAAAGGGAACCTGGCTCGATCTACGAATGGCGCTTCGCCCTTCAGATAGCAAATGGCTGTAGGAATGTTTTCGACCACGCTGATGGAGCACGGAATCGCAGACTTCTCAAAGGCGCGTTGGAACAGGTATGCGTCGTCTGTCTGGTCTTCGATGTAGAGAATATCGCAAATAGTCGGGCTCACGTGTCGCTCCTCACCCGGGGATATTATATAAAACAATTGTCGTGAAACATGTCGGGTAAATCCCGAAATTGCGGCGTAAAACCTGAACAAACTCCCAGCGACGCTAAGGGTAATTACCCAGAACGTGATTCGAATATTAAGAGCGGGCGAATGACGCTTTGCTGTCGTTTTGCGAGTCGGCTGGGACAGCCGACGCTACAGCGGGGTCGCGTGGGACAGCAGACGCTACAGCGGAGTTAAGCATCGATTGCGAGCCAGTGCATAGGATTAGATTTCCTCGAACGTTGATCGCGCAGTGAGCCCATGAACCAGCTTGGGCAACACAAGACATCCACGCTGCTGCGTTGTTCTTACGACACAGCCGCCGTCCGGTTCATGGGTGATATTTGACGGGATTGCGCTTTTCGTTCGGCGCACCTTTCGTTAGCATCATTGGCAATGAGTAAGGCACGGAAGTTATTGCACACGCGGTATCGAGTGAATGATTTGGAGCGGACGGTGACATTCTACAAGGATGTGCTTGGGTTGCAGGAAGTGCGGCGGCATAAGTCACCCCGGGGGTCGGAATTGGCGTTCCTGAAAGCGGCGGAAAGCGAGGAGTTGATCGAGATTTGCAGCTTTCCACAGAGCGGGCCGGTGCAGGTGCAGTCGGACCTGACGCATTTGGCGTTCGAAGTAGACAGTTTGGCGGATTTTGAGAAGCACCTGGCGAAATTTGGACTGAAATACTCGGACGGACCCACGCTCAAGCCGGATGGCAGCGGTTTTGCTTTCATTGACGCGCCGGAAGGCTACGAGATCGAGCTGATGCAGCGGGCCAAAGCGGGCGCAGGCAGCGGCTACTGATCCCGGGCAGGCAACAAAGATTGTTGGAGCTGCGGTCGTGGCGCGAGTTTACGATTTTGTAATGACGCATAAGCTGGACACGGATGATTTATTCATCCACACCATCCAGCGTAATTGCGCCAAGGCCCGTCTGAACTTTTTCCTGATCGAACCGACGTGGGTCGAGCGCTTTTACGAATCGTTCGATAAAGGCGAGGTATGGTGTCGTGTGCTGTTGAACATGCACAGCGAACATCATCAGCCGGACGAAATTTTCCATAAGCTGGTGCGACTCGCGGCGACGAAGAACGTCCAGATCATCGATCCGCCGGACGTTGCGCAAGCCGCCTTCGACAAAGCGCGCCTGCATCCGCGCCTGATCGCCGCCGGAATTCATGTGCCGCATACGATTTTTGTCGCGAAGGACCAGGTGCCCACGTTCAAGTTGTCTCAGGCTGAACGCGAGTTTTTAGGGAACGCCTTCGTGATCAAGCCCGCGATGGGTTATGGCCGACATGGCGTGATCATGGATGCAAAGGGCGAAGAGGACCTGAAGCGCTCCGCCGAGCTGTGGCCGGACGCGCATTACCTCTTGCAACGGCGCATCGTGCCGAAGGAGCTGAACGGTTCCCCTGCCTATTTCCGTGTGTTCTACGCGTTCGATTCAATCTGGTACACATGGTGGAATTGTTTCACCGATAAATATCGCGTCGTGACGCCCACGGAAGCAATTGCGTTCGGCTTGAAGCCGCTCGAAGAAATTATGCGGCAAATCGCGGCGCTCACGGGCATGAAGTTTTTCTCGAGCGAGATTGCCCTGGTCGAGTCCGGCGAGTTCATCGTCATCGATTATGTCAACGACCAGTGCCACATGCTCAGCCAATCCGCTGATCCGCAACGCGGCGTGCCGGATGAGTTGGTGCGCGCGATCGCGACAAAGTTGGTTCGAGGAGCGAAGGGTATGATCGACGCGCAAAGGAAGTAAGAAAGCGAGTTTTACCACGGGGACACGGAGAACACGAGTTTTCTTTGGTTTTTTCTCCGTGCCCTCCGTGTCTCCGTGGTAAAATTTCCCGGTGCAATGGCGCGCGGCAAAACGCATTTGGAATTTCCCGGGACCGGGTTTGGTCATGGGCGTGCTGAATGTGACGCCGGACTCTTTTTCCGATGGGGGCGTCTTCCATGATGTAAAAGCCGCGATTGATGGCGGGCTACGCTTGATCGAGGAAGGCGCGGACATTCTGGATATTGGGGGCGAATCGACGCGGCCCGGGGCGGAGTCGGTTGCCGAAAAGGAAGAGTTGCGGCGGGTCGTGCCTGTAATTGAGGCATTAGCCGGCAAAGTTCCCGTTTCGATCGACACGATGAAGCCGAATGTGGCGCGTGAAGCGTTGCGAGCCGGTGCGGTGATCGTGAATGACGTTGGCGCAAATCGCTCCGAGACGCGAATGTGGGAAGTCGTCGCCGAGCATAAGGCGGGTTACGTCCTCATGCACATGCAGGGTAAGCCGCAAACGATGCAGGCCAATCCGCAGTACGTCGATGTGGTGCGCGAAGTGAACGATTTTTTTGACGAACGATTAAAACGACTGAATGCTTTCGGAGTTACGTCCGATCAAGTAATATTAGACGTGGGAATCGGGTTTGGAAAAACAGTGGAACACAATTTGCAGTTGCTCGGCGCGCTGAACGCATTTACAAAATGGAAGCGGCCGATCCTGCTGGGCGCCTCACGCAAGGGTTTCATCGGCCGTATTACTGGGGCGGAACAGCCGGCCGAGCGTCTCGCGGGTTCCCTGGCTTGCGCGTGCTGGGGCGTGGCCCACGGCGCCAACGTGATCCGGACCCATGACGTCGCGGCGACGCGGCAGGCGATCCAAATGACCGAAAGCATTTTGCAGCGGACGCAAAAGCATGATTGAGTTTGTGAATCAAGCGGCGATGTACGCCGCGTGGCTGGTCGGCAAAATCTGGCGACCGGCGGTGGAGATTCTCATTCTTACGGTGATCATCTATTACGTGTTCAGCTTCGTACGCGGCACGCGCGGGTTCTCGATTCTCACGGGATTTCTCGTTGTCTTGCTGACGCTGGCGCTAGTCAGCAACTTCTTCGAGTTGAACGTGCTGAAGTTCTTGTTGGGAACCTTCTCGGCGTTCCTCGCAATCGCGGTCGTGGTTATTTTCCAGCCTGAGCTGCGGCGCATCCTCGCGCAATTGGGCAACATGCAGATGTTCCAGACGAGTCATGCTCAGCGGGAGACCATTGAAGTCATTGTTCAGACGGCTGAACGCCTGGCCGAAGCCCGAATCGGGGCGCTTTTGGCGCTGGAACAATCAATCCAGTTGCAGGAATCCGTTGAATCGCGAATCGCGATCGACTGCGTTGCGACGCCGGAAATGCTCGAAACGATTTTCTTCCCGAACAATGCCATCCACGACGGCGGTGTGATCATCAAGGGCGATCGTATCGCGTACGCGGCGTGTATTTTCCCGCTGACGCGCCGGCAGGACCTCAACAAAACCCTGGGCACGCGGCATCGCGCGGCCATTGGCCTCACCGAGGAAACCGACGCGGTAGTGGTGGTCGTTTCCGAAGAGACCGGGCACATCTCCTATTCCTATAAGGGGCAACTCGTGCGCCATGTGTCGATCGAAGAGTTGCGCGCGTTCCTTACCACCGTCCTCGTGAAACCGGTCAAGACGCGTTCCTGGGTCGAATGGCTGAAGCGTTTGTCAGCGATGCGCCACAAGCAGCAACGAGCCCCCGTCCAGCCTCAGGAACCAGCGGAAGAAAAGGCCGAGACGCCCGCCGTTCAACCAGTCCAATTTGAGCCGGTCGCGAAAACTGAGGCGCAGCCGTAAGCGAGATGTACATCCACCGGCACATATCGAATAATTACTGGCTGAAACTGTTTTCGCTCGTCCTCGCCACGTTGATCTGGTTTGTGATCTCCTCTAACTTCCGTTCCGCCGAGACGCCGCTGAAGCTGGCGCCATTGCGGCCGGGAAGCTCGCGCGATTTTCGCCGCCCAGTGGTGGTGATGATGCCCGCGCGCAACGTGCAACCTTTCCAGGTCGAACCCGCTGAAGTGACAGTGAAAGTCCTCGGCGAGCAAGCAGTCCTCAACAAGTTGCGCGACGACGATATCGAAGTGTATGTGAACCTGATGAACGTGCAGAACCCGCACGGCTCATATCGGGTCGAGGTCGGTCACCCGCGGGAACTGACGATTCAGCAAGTCTGGCCGGCGCACGTTTATGTGAAGGCGCCCACCCCGGCCGAGGCCGGCGAGTAAAGTTTATATGACGACGCAGAAACGCATTTTCGGCACGGACGGCGTTCGTGGAACCGCGAACCTGCCGCCGATGGATGCGGAAACGGCGCTCAAATTGGGCCGTTCCGCGGCACATGTGTTTAAATCCCTCAGCAGCGATCCGCAGGATTTTGGCAAGCACAAGATCGTCATCGGAAAGGACACGCGGAAATCGGGTTACATGCTCGAAAACGCGATCTCGTCCGGCATTCTTTCCATGGGCGTCGATGTGCTGTTCATCGGTCCACTGCCGACGCCGGGGGTTGCGTATGTGACGCGCAGCTTGCGCGCCGATGCGGGGATCGTGATTACCGCCTCGCACAACCCTTATACCGACAATGGTATCAAGTTCTTCCGCGCGGACGGCTACAAGCTCGACGATCCCATCGAGCGGCGCATCGAAGAATTGGTGTTCAGCGGCGAAATCACCGCGATTATCCCAAGCGCTAGCGAGATCGGCAAAGCCGTGCGTATTGACGACGCGCTTGGCCGCTATATTGAATTTGCGAAATCGTCCATCCCTCGCGGCCTTACGCTTGAGGGCTTGCGAATCGTGGTGGACTGCGCCCATGGCGCGGCCTACAAGGCCACGCCGTGCGTCTTGCGCGAGTTGGGCGCGGAGGTGTTTGTTTATGGCAATCAGCCGGATGGCACGAACATCAACAAGGATTGCGGCTCCATGCACCCGCAGTTCCTGGGACAGAAAGTGCGCGAGTTGCGCGCGGACATCGGCATCGCTCACGATGGCGACGCGGACCGCGTCCTCTTATGCGATGAACACGGTGCACTGGTCGATGGCGACGACATTCTGGTGATTGCCGGACTCGAGATGTTATCCCAAAAGTCGCTTGCGAAAGAGACCGTCGTGGCCACGGTCATGAGCAACGCCGGCGTCGAGGACGCGCTTAAACGCGCTGGCGGAAAAGTCGTACAGACGCCTGTCGGCGACAAGAACGTGATCGATGAGATGCTCCGCAACGGGTACAATTTGGGCGGC
>DATENK010000459.1:0-3907 GCA_035275085.1 Verrucomicrobiia bacterium
GAAAGAACAGAGACAAATAGTTTTTGGCTCGGCTGGGAGGAATTGTCCGGCTGGTCAGCACAAAATACCCCAGAGTGGCAGCGATGATGGTGAAATAACCGCGGCCGCCAATGGTACCGCCTCCAATCTGATCACCACCGAGAGCGCGAACGCCCATGCCACCCGTCGCCTTGGCCGTGACCACCACCACGGTCAGGAAAAACAGTAGCGGATACGTGATCGCAGGAACGTGAATGAAAGTTTTCTCGCGATCAAGCGTGCTGTTAAGCACCACGATGCCAAAACCGATGGCCGCCACCAGCATCCACAGTTCCGGCTTACCGGGCAGGAAAAAGATAGTGATCCAGGCATTCCAAGTAATAATGAGGATTGGATGATACCATTTGAGCATCACCGGCATCACCAACAGCCCCATCACGGCCGCCATCAGCAGAAACGACGAGCGGTCTTCGGGCGTTGCGAGAAAAAAGCCGACCAGCGCCGCCAGCGGCAGCACCAGGCCGAAGATGATTAATTTTCGAGTCAGGGCAAAATTCACAGCAGATCAACAATTATATCAGGCGTCTCGGGCTCGGCAATCGCATTTCGCGCTCTTCTCAAGCAAATTTGACCAATTCAGCCCCGTTTTGATCAAAACAAACCAATTTTTCAGTCTCGAAAACGCTCGTTAAAGCGCTCACTTTGCTCCCGTGAAAGTGTTAATCGATCATCCGGACCCGTTTCTGTTCACTCATGGCGGGTTTCAAATCCAAATCGAGCAAACGAAGCTCGCATTGGAAGCAAACGGGGTCGATGTTGAGCCGTTGCGCTGGTGGGATCGGTCCCAGCAGTGCGACATCATTCATTATTTCGGCGGGCGTGTGCCTGAAGGCTACATCCGCTTGGCCCAGGGTCAAGGCATCAAATTGGTGATGTCCGAGCTCATGTCCAATCTTAGCGCGCGACGGCCGATTGCCCGGAAGCTGCAAAAATGCGTGATGGAATTGGCACGGCGATTCGCGCCACAGACCTTTACGAGTCGATTGGCCTGGGAGAGCTTTCGGTTGGTCGACGCATGCATCGCGATGACGCCTTTGGAAGCGCACTTCATGCAGCATCACTTCGGCGCGCCGGCCGAAAGGGTTCATGTGGTTCCCAATGGAGTCGAAGACGTTTTTCTGCAGGAGAATACGCAGTCGGAGCGGGGGCCGTGGTTGATTTGCACGGCCACCATTCGTCCGCTGAAACGAGTGCTGGAGTTGGCGCAGGCGGCCGTTCTGGCCAAAACACAAGTCTGGATTCTGGGCAAACCGTATTCTGAAGAGGACCGCTATGCATTGGCGTTTCGCGCCTTTGCCAAACAACATCCCGACCTTGTGCGCTATGAGGGGCCGGTGAATGACCGCATTAAGCTGGCGCAGATTTATCGCCAGGCACGCGGCTTTGTGTTGTTGAGCACGAACGAAAGCTTGAGTCTCTCCGCCCTGGAAGCGGCAGCTTGCGGATGTCCACTTCTGCTCTCAGATCTTCCGTGGGCCCGCTGTGTTTTTAAAGATCAGGCCCGCTACTGTCCAATAACTTCCGTGAGCAGAACCGCTGAAATCCTGCGGCACTTTTCAGAACAAGCGCCTGACATCTCGCCCCCACCTAAACCGCTCTCCTGGAGGGAAGTGGCAGTCGTGCTGAAAGGCGTTTACGAAAAGCTGCTGCGATAGGTCAGTTCGGAACCGGATTCCCGTCCGTTTTCGCTTCCAAACTCGCGTAAAGAATGTCGCCGCGGCGACCACGCGGAAGCACGATACAAACCGCCTTCAAAGCGGCCCGGTAGCATGCCCACGGAATCACGGCAGCAGCTTTTACTGTCTTTGGAAATGAAAAACTCAACGTGGTCAGCTCATCATAATCCGTAGCGAGCCGATGCAATTTCATTCCGGCACGTTCGGCCGCCGCACCAAGACTTTCCGGTGTGAACAGATAAATGTGCTCACCAATTGATAACAATTCGCGCCACCAACTGCCTGTCAGCGAATAGTAAATACTACTCGCGTTAGGCGTCAGCAGGAACACTTTACCCCCAGGCTTCAGCAGCCGGCGCAGTTGCGCCAGAAAGCCCTCGGGGTCAATGACGTGTTCCACGATGGCCGACGCGATGACCACATCGGCCTTGGGCAGCCGGTCAAACAGGTCCTGAACCAAGCCCCTGTGAAAGATCACCTCCGGGTAATTCTTGCGCGCGCGTTCAATGGTGCGCTCATCCACATCCACCCCAATCGCCTGCGCTCCAAAGCGCTTCCGAATAGCTTCGAGCAGATAGCCTTCCGAACACCCGATATCCAGAACGATAGCACCCGGCTCAAATGTAATGCCAGTCCGGCGGATGCGCCGCAGGATGCGTTCCGCATTTCTTGACACCACTTGTGGCGACATCGCCGATCGCGTGTGTTGATCCTCGTTGTAAAGGTTCGCTGCAGATGCTGCCGTTTGTAAAGCGCGTGGCAGAATGCGCTGGGTTCCGCAACCCTTGCACTTGATTACCGCGAAACGCCGCCAAAACATTTGACTGCAGTAAACTGTCGCCTCGGAGGCCCCGCACCAACACGGGTAGTCATGTTGCCGGATAAACTCGTGGATTCGCGATGAGTAAAGCATTCAGGAAACAGGACCTCGCGGTCCCCCTCCAACTGTCCTTAAGACCTCGCGATAAGCTTTGAGGTGCTCCTGTACGATCGCGTCGGGATGATAACGGTCGCGCATAATCGAATTGGCATCCTTGAGGCGCGGAAAGCCAGCCTTCAGCCAATCTGCAACTGCCTGCGAAAGACGGGACCAATCGTTGCGCTCGAACATTTCAACACCTTTGATACCGGCAACAATGTCAACGATGCCCCCGACGCTAAACGCAAATAACTTCAAGTTACGCGCCAGCGCTTCGGCCACCACCAAACCAAACGACTCTTCTTGCGACACATGGATGAGCGCATGCGCCCGATCGAACAACCCGACTAACTCGGCGGCGGATTTCGTTCCGAGATAGCGCGCGTAGCCGGCCTTTTCAGCAAGCCTTATGCGGTCCAAAAACTCCCCGGCATACGCTTGATCCGAACCTAGCGGACCGACGAAACATAGCTCAAAAACCAGACCCTTCTGGTACCATTCCGTCGCAACATTCAATAATATCAATGGCTGCTTTAATTCGCTGATTGCACCGACATTGAGCAGCAGGCACTTGGCCGAACGAGCTGTCGCAGCGGGCGCAGAAAAAAACTCACGGCGAAGTGAATTAGGCACCCGCCACGTGCGTGCAGCCCTGTCCTTCACCAGGCTTTCAGTATGGCTTGAGTTGCATAACACACCTGCTGTGCGTTTCAACGCGAAGCCCTCTACCCGGGCGGTGCACCAGTAAAATGATCCGATCCGCGCTTTCATGGTGCGGGCAATCTTCCTCATGTTTCCATGGATCGTGATGACGTTCGGAACGCCTGACAAGGCAGCACAAATTCCACACTCACGTTCGGTGCCCTGGCCATGAACGATGTCCGGTTGGAGCGCCTTCACCTTTTTCCGCACGGCCCGGATGCAGCCCTGATAGCCGGTTCGCAACCAGCCAATTTGCGGAACGACTACCGTGTGAAACCATATGTTAGGGCCGAGTTTCTCCGGTGACGTCAACGGTTTCCGGGCGCAGGAGATCACGTGCACTTCCAACTCCGCAAAGTTTGGAATTTCTTCGAATAGCGCCTGTACTGGTGCGCCAAACTCTGGCACATGCTTGTCGTACAGCCGCCACTCCGCTCGCGAATCGACGGCTAACATCGCTACCTTCACTTGCGCGGCTTCTCCTGCATTCTCTTCCATACGCCAGAGGCTGCCCGCACCGCTCGCCAACCCATCAGCCGTAGCAACATCTTTCCGATGGCATGCCGGGAAT
>DATENK010000460.1:0-6014 GCA_035275085.1 Verrucomicrobiia bacterium
GTCGGAAAATCCTTTGAGGCCGCCGATGCGCAGCATGGCGTCGCCGAAGGGCGCACGCACGCCGGTGTTCGCCAGCCGCTCCCACGTGGGCAGCGGGGACATGGCATAGATGCGGGTCTTCAATTCGCCGCGTTGCTGCAACTCCTGATACACGCCCACATCCACGCCAGCGGACATATCCTGCACACTGGTGACACCGAGGGTGGCAGCGTGATCGCTCGCGGCCTTCGCTGCTTCGAGTTTTTCAGATCGGCTCGGCGCCGGAATCTTCTGCGACACAAAACTCATCGCCGCGTCCTTCAGGATACCGGTGGGTTCGCTCGTTTTTGTATCGCGAACGATCGTTCCACCGGGAGGATCTTTCGTCTCGAGCGTGATAGCACCGAGCTTCAATGCGACGCTGTTCGCCAGCGCCATGTGGCCATCGAGCCGGCTGACGAATACCGGTGTGTTGGGCGTGACGGAGTCAATCATGCCCTTGGTCGGCAATGGCGCGCCCGGCCAAAGTTCGTGGTCCCATTCGCCGCCGGTGATCCAGCGGCCTTTCGGCAGTTTGGCGGCGAACTCGCCGATGCGACGGGTGAATTCATCGGGCGTTTTCGCTGTTCGCAAATCGATTCCTGATAGATGAAAACCTCCGCTGAGGAAATGCACATGTGCGTCGTTGAAGCCGGGTAACACCAATCTCCCGCCGGCGTCGATGACCCGCGCTCGTGGCCCGGCCATTTGCTTCACCTCCGCCGTGGTACCGACGTGGGTGATTAGATTTCCGGAAATCGCGACGGCTTCAGCCATTGGCTTCGATGGGTCCATAGTGCGCACCTTCGCGTTCACCACGATCAAATCTGCTCCAATTGCCGCGCTCATGGTCAGTGCGAGGATACCTGGCGCCAGTCTCATAGTTCTGCCGGGACAGCGGCAGTCCACACCGGCCCGAATTTCTCCTGCGTCTTGCGCTCCAGGTCGCGAGCCTGCGACTCGCCGGAACAAATCGCGAAGGTGGTTGAACCACTGCCAGACATCATGATTACCAAAGCGCCGCTTTCCCGCAGGAATTCCTGGAGCAATTGCAGCAACGGATATTTGCGCAGGACCGGCGCTTCCAGCGAGTTCGAAAACGCGGTCGGATCAACGCCACGGCTCAGGGTCTTTATCAATTCAGTCGCTTTGCCCGGCTTTCCGTAAGGCGGCTGAAGGTTCTTGTAAGCCCAAACGGTCGGAATTCCGAAACCTGGATAAAGCAACAGGAACCATTTGCCTTTCAGGGCGGGAAATAAACCGAGTGGCTCGATCTTTTCGCCGCGACCGGTGGCTAACGCCGGTTTCGATTGAAGGAAGAACGGCACGTCCGAACCCAGTTGACTCGCAAGTTCGCTTAGATTCGAGAGCGGGTTCCCGAATATTTCGTTCAATGCGGCAAGAGTCACAGCTGCGTTCGCGCTACCGCCTCCCAGGCCGCCTCCGACGGGGACCTTTTTCTCAAGACGAATCGCCACCCCTTCTTTGAGTTTCGCGCGTTCGAAGAACAGCGCGGCCGCGCGGTATATTAAGTTAGTCGCATCGATGGGCAGCTCAGGGTCGCTGCAGGAGAGTGTGACCCCAGCCCCTTTGCGTTCAAAAGTAAGTGTGTCGTACACTCCTACGGGTTGCATGACGGTTTCCAACTCGTGGAAGCCATCGGGGCGTTTGCCCAGAATGTTCAGCAGCAAATTGACCTTGCAGGGCGAACGCTTTTGCAAGGGCTAATCAAAAATACGAAAGCGGCTGCCAGGCACTTTCGGAAGCACGTCGCCGCTGCCGAAGCCAAGCGCGGTGTCAGTGTCAAAGATGGAGTCAGAAATCAGCTTGGGATAGTAATTCGCCGGATACGGCGGATCGGCATCGAGCACCATGCCTCCCCAGGGATATGTTTTGGTTCGGATCGATTCGTCCGGATACAGATCGTAAGTCGGTGTCAGCAAGGGGTGATACGGCGGAAAAGGAAAAGTAACGACTTCGTAGAAGCCAAGGCCAGTCCGTGCGAGGGTGCGATTCATGCCGCGGATAAGCCCGGTGGTGTAAGCGGCGTCGGGCCCTTCCCAGAGGGCGGTCTGTTCCATGGAGCGGCGGATCTGGCCGCCGCGAAGGAGTTCCGTGCTGTTACGAATACCCCGCCCAAGTTTGTCTGTCGGACCCGCGCAGCCGGCGAGCGACCACGCCACGAGTCCCAGACCCAAAACCAATGCTGTTCTGCGCATAAACTGATGCGAGTTATGACAGCCGGGGCCAATTCTGTAAAGGCAAATGACGGTGGGTGATTTCCTGTGCCAACCTATCCTCAACCCGTCTGTCGCCCCTTATGGCAACGGAGACTGAACGGAAAAGAAATAATAGGTGGACGCGGCGATTCGGTCCGTTTGCCACACCGTGCGACGATCCAGCCCAATGAACGTCATTTCGCTGTCGGATATCGCCATGGCGGGGTAGACGATCTGCCGATCGAGCGCCGTGGTTTGGGGGACGACTGTGCGGGTGACCCATTGCGAGCCGTTGTAATAAGCATGTCGCAAATTGCCGGCGTATTCATTCTGCATCGGAAAATGCTGAGCGGCGTCATCGAGAAATGCGATGTGTGGCCGGCCGCGAGGGTCGAATCGCAGGTATGGCGCGAATCCCGTGCCTTTATCCCCGTCGGCAGCGAGATAGCCCGCGGCGTTCGCGGCGACAATTTGTTTGCTCCATGCACCATTCGCGTCGCGGGTGTAATAATGCAATTGGCACCAATCGGACGAGCCGGTGCGCCAGCGTTCGTTGTACCAGGCCGCGATTGCCGGTTGATCGTTGGGGCCGATCGCCACACTTGCGCCGTGACCGGCATCACCGGACAGGTCCGGCACATTTGCAATACGTTGCGTGGCCCATGTTCCGCCGCGATTGGAGGCGTAATGCAGTTCACTGTTCGGCTGGTAGTAACCTTCCGGCCCAAACGGCAGTTGGAATTGCGGGCAGAACGTAATGTGCGCGAAATTTTGCGAATCCACGGCGAGTGAGAACCAGCGCGGGGCATAGGATTGCTTCCAAAACCCGCGCGGATCACCGGTTAGTTGGGCAACGCTGGACCATTGCCATACGCCACTCTTGTTTGACCCGTAACGCACCACGGCGTTTTGCTGTGCGGGCACAACCGCAATGTGAAGCACGTCGGCCGGCCCAATCGCGGCATCAAAGAGTGAGAAGGTCGAACCGAGCGCGCTCAGCGAAATAGCGCTGCCTTCGACGAATGCACCACTCGCTTGCTGCACGTGATGACGCGCGCTGTTGCCGCTCACGCGCAAAATGTGAGCGTGCGACGTGGAATCGAACAGCAGCGCGGTGAGCGGCTGAAAACGGTACTCCTCGGTAATGCCGGGAACGTAAGTATTGCCGAACGTTCCAACCACCTGCTCGCGCCAAACGGTGCCGTTGCGCTCGCGATAAATCAGGTCCTTCCCGCGCCACACAATAAACCCGAGCTTGCCATTCGGGGCATACTGCACCGCATTGAAACCATCCGGCGGCATGAACACGCCGTTCGGTAATTGGCTGAGATCCTGCAGTGCGGCAGCGACGGTCTGCACGCGATAGAATCTGCGCGAGAGACCAGCCGATTGCGGATCAGTCACCGTAATGGGCGTCGCATTAGCGGCGTTGGTGGCAATGCTTACCCAATTCACCAAATTCGTGCTCGCTTCCAGCACCGTCCCTTGGGTCGAAGGGGAAATCGTGACCCGAAAGGGCTTGGTTCTTCCGGCAGGCTGCAAAGTTATTGGACTTTGTGCCCAAACCGTTACGGCACAAAATACGGCCGTCAGTAAAATAAGACTGCGCTTAATCAATGGGTAACTCCTCGGACGCGTAATTTCGGCCACATTCGTGAAATGTCAAGCGGCCGCTATGGGATTCAGCCTGAGCGATATCGAAACCATTGCGTCAATGAGTCGCTGACGGCACAGTGGGACGCCATGGACCCAGGCAAGGTGTTGGTAGTGTCACTGAATCCCGCGGTCGATTGCGAGTGGGAGGTCGAGCGGGTGCAATGGGAGGAGAAAAATAATATTTTGCGGGAACGACGTTGGGCTGGCGGGAAAGGGTCGAATGTCGCGCGGTGGTTGCGGCATGTCGGTACAGAAGCGGAGTTGTTGGTGCCGCTAGGTGGCGAGGTGGGGAAGGAACTAGCCGGTTATTTACGCGCGGCCAAGGTGCGGACCCATATCGTATGGTTGAAGCAGCCAACGCGGGTGAATGTGATTGTGACAGATCGGTCAGGAGGGCAGATGCGGTTCAACCCGCTGGGCCCGATTCTGTCGCGTTCGGAATGGGCGGCAGTGGTGTCCAAGCTCAAGGCGTGTTGCTGTGGAACGGTGATTTTTTCAGGAGCGTTGCCGCGAGGTGTGCCGGCGAATGCGTATAAGATTTTGATCCAAGCAGTGCGAAAACGGGGTGCGACGCCGATTCTGGACTGTGATGGGGCAGCATTTGCGGGAGCGATTGAAGCCGGACCGGAGTTGGTGAAACCGAACCAGCACGAGCTGGAGCTGTGGTGGCAGCGGCCAGTTAAAAATTTGTTTCAACCAGTAGCGGCGCTGGCCGAGAAGACGGGTGGTTGGGTGGTCGTATCGCGAGGACGCGATGGTGCCGTCATTTGGAATTCACGGATGCGAGTGGGGTTCGCGGCGCGCCCACCGAAAGTGCAGATCAAAAACACGGTCGGAGCGGGCGATGCGATGTTGGCGGCGATTGTTCGCCGGCGGCAAATATGCGCGCCGCCCGAAGAATGGATTCGTTGGGGTGTGGCGGCCGGAACGGCAGCGGTCGCATGCGAAGGCGGCGTATTAGCATCCGCGGAAGCGATTCAAAAAATCCACCGTCAGCTGCAGGTCAGACCCTTCCCCTAACGGAAGCGATACGGGTCGTCGGCGAGGCCCTGATTGGCAACCGGAAGCGGGAATAGCAATTTGGTTTTGTAATCCTGGTTCTTGCCCTGCAGCAGCGTCTCTGCGTAATCGCTCCGCGCTTCCTCGGGTGTTTTGATGTGTGACAGGATTTCGTAAACGAGATTAATCGCGGCCAGGTTTGCTTCTTCGCTGTCGCAGCGGGCGGAGATTTCACCGCGAGTGCGATCAACGAGCAGGCTGCCATTGAACGTCGTAATGTCGCGCACTTGTTCGCCCGATACGCGCAGCGAAACGGTTTGCTCGAGCATGTCATTGTGCGGTTTCGGGAAGTTGTGCGCGACCTCCTGGTTCAGGACGGTGGTGCGTTTCCATGGCGTATTGTTGTGCCAGACCAGGCGCTGCGGCGTGACTTCCTGCGGCGGGCCATATTTGGAAATGAGCGTGCGCGCGAGTTGTTGCGGGCCGCTCTTCCAATTGGCGATCACACTCTCAGGCGCCTGGTTGCCGGTCGGCGCACCAGTCGGCGTGAGGCGCGTTTCGCCAATGGTCGACGTGAGGGCAATATTCAGGCCTGACGGAAAATTCGGCGGCGTGCCTTCGCGGCTGATCCGCCAGATCACTCCCGAGCCGGGAAACGGGTGGGCGGAAGGTGTGGGCGATGGATAAACCATGATCGCCCCGATGTCCGCGATATACAGCGCGTTCCCGTCGCGCGCAAAGCGCACGTCGACAGGACGTTTTGGCCCCGGAGTGGTCACGTGCTCCATGTAACGCGGTCCTAGAGTATCCGGCCGTGCTTTGAAAAAGACTTCGCTGTATCCGGTGGCAGGATCAACGCGAATCACCTGAAAGCCGACCGGTTGCGATTCGTTGCCTGTGATGGGCATGAAGTCGCCGACCTCCGCCATGAACAGTTGGCCTTCAAACCCAAACACGCTGTTGCGCGAAAAATCGATCTGCGTGACGGCGCTGTGCGGCGCGAAGGTCAGGAATGGTTCCGGCACGGGACGATGTTCTTTGAGCAGGAATTCCGGCGCGGGGGCCTTTTGTGGCTTGAAGCGCAAGTCGGTGACGGGCACGCCGGCAACGAAATCCGGGAAA
>DATENK010000461.1:0-3577 GCA_035275085.1 Verrucomicrobiia bacterium
TTCGGAGTTCCGCCTTTAGGCGGTCCGCCCGACTCGCTTTTGGCAAAGTTCGCGATTTCATATTGCGTGAACCCGTGCGCCGTCGCCGCCTCCAAAAGCGCCTCGTACATCTCGCACGCCAACTCCTCATTTACGCTAAACTCGCCCGCCTGCAATTGCGCAAACAAAGGCGTGTCCTCCTCGTAGATCACTTCATAACACGAAAGATGCTCCGTGCCCAGCGCGGCCGCTTCAGCGAGCGTTGCGCGCCAGATCGCCATCGTCTGTCCGGGGATCGCGAACATCAGATCGATGTTGACGTTATCAAACCCTCCGCGACGCAGGATCTCAAATGACCTGAACACCTGCTCGCGTGTGTGAATGCGTCCGAGCTTCTCGAGCAAATCATCGTCGAAGGACTGCACCCCCATCGACACGCGATTCACCCCGTGCTCGCGCCACAACCTGCATTTGTCGAGCGACACCGTGGCGGGATTGCATTCGATCGTCCACTCCGCCGCGCCTGACAGCCCGAACCGCTCCATCGCGCCCAGAATTGTTTGCCACTGCCGCAGGTTTAAAATGGACGGCGTGCCGCCGCCGAAGAAAATCGTTTGCGGTCTCCCTTCGCCCGCCACCATCTCCAATTCGCGGACCAGTGCCTCCGTGTAACGCTGGATCAGTTCGCCTTGCGTCGCCTCGGAATAAAACGCGCAATACGCGCATTTCTGCGCGCAAAACGGCACGTGCACATAGAGGCTCCTGATCGATTGCAACACCCCGTGAAAATAGCTGAAGGTTCAGAAGAAATCGAGCCTACTCGCTGCTTCCTCTTCGCTAAAACCTCTACGTGCGAGACCGCTCCCGTGGACTCGTGCGTTGCACATTTAAAGCTTTGGGCCCTTTATCGCCCGGCACCAGATCGAACTGCACCGTCTCACCTTCGATCAACGTCCTGTATCCTTTGCCCTGAATGGAAGAGTGATGCACGAAGACATCCTTTCCCGCATCCTGGGCGATGAATCCAAAGCCCCGCTTGTTATCGAACCACTTTACTTTTCCGCTCGCCATACCTCTTCATGTCCTTCTTTCCATGGCGGCTCGGGGAAACCGCCAGAACACTGTCTCCAAAAGGCTCAACTTCACCAGTTTACCCCCGCAAACGGCTTATGAGGCCGACCCTAGGCAATTTGATAACATTGTCAAGAGCACTTTTGCACCATTTCCCGCAAAATTAACCGAAGCTGCAAACATTTCCTCACACCCGTAGCAGCCGACGTCAAGAGGCTCACTAACGCACCACATAGGAGTGCGAACAGCTTGTCCGCGTCCGACGGCAATTTACATCCCAGTTGGCAACCCGCCGCCCGACTTCACCACCGTTACGCTCATCCTCGATTCTATCATCCCCGCCGAACCGCGGCGCCCCCAGACAATCCATTCATCCGCCCCTGCATTCATCCACCCCTCCATTCGTCCACCCATCCATTCATCCATCCCTCCATTCATCCACTTTCCATTTATCCATTCATCTTTTTGCTTGTCCCGCATGATCATAAGAAGCTTGATCGAAATATGACCGAAGCGCCTCCAACTCCAAAACGCCGCTGCGCGCTCACGGGCCTCGTCGCATTGGTCGCCTTCGGTGCCGTAACACTTTTTCTCTTTCGAAGCGCCGGACCGCCTCCTGTTGTGGTTTTCTCAGCCGATGCGCCGTTGAAGCCCAGGCCGCCCGTTCTCAGTAAATGGATGCCCGCCAACTGGCGCTGGCTATGGGGACTGCGTTATGCCGTTTTCGGATACCCAACCACCTACGCCCTCCAGAGCACCGCGCTGGAGGTTGGCACTAATGCGCACAAATCTCTCGCTCCATTCGCCCTGCCTGCCCCCGCCTGCCAGACCAACGGCGTTGAGTTCTGGTATCTGCCCACCAATAAAATTGCCGAAATTAAAAAACACTTTGAGCAACACGCGCACATCCGCGGTTCGCCCGCAATCATGACTTCCCAGGGAGCGCTCGCGCGCATGTTCAGCGGCCACATGATGCCCATCCGTGGCATGCAAACAGACATCGGATGGCAATTTGAATGCGTGCCCAGACCACACCCGGCAGCCACTGACCTGGCGATGAGACTCATCGATACCACCTTTGCCCTGGCAAACGACGGAACAAACCTCTGCGTGGTTACGAATACGGCTTTCGCCGCACGACTCCAGATACCAAATAAACACGGCGTGCTCCTCGTCCAGCAGAACGACACCAACGCCACCGCCATGCTGATCGTCGGCGAGTGGAAAGATCCGAATCGAAAAAAATAAACGCTCGTACCGCAGACATTCTTGCCTGCCTTATCGCAGGCATTCCTGCCTGCTGACCGTCCGAACGCCATGCCGCTTCATCTTCCTTTTGTGGCACCATCCATTCACCATCCTTCAGCCGATACCTCGTTCTCATCCTCGAATCCCGGTTCATCCAACCATCCATTCACCCCTTAGTTGCGATCTGACGCAAAGATGCAATGGCGAGAATCTCAGCAGTTCGAATTCTGTAAATAGCTGAAACGGCGAAGGCCGAGCCGTTCAGCAGTTCCAAGGTCTTGAAATTGAATTGCGAATGGCTAGATATGGTTACGATTTCTTAGCGACGAAGCGGAGTCAATAATTTGATAAAATCTTGTTCTCTGGTTTCGTCCACCAGCGCTTCCAAAAGAGGACGACCGCTAAACGTTTGAGAGACCCGTTCTAACACAATGTTGCCAATCGCTCGAAGGCGCCTCAACTTTGCAGGATTTTGAATGCGGTCACGAAGAACCCTACTCGTCTGAAGGCAATGAACAAAAGCCTCAGCGGCTCTGTCGTCAAACGCCTGGAACATTTGGGGGATAATAACAGCTGCAGAATTCGAATAAAAATCTGTGCGCTGAAATTGATAGCTTGACCCGATATAGCCAACATAGGTGTGCACAAGCGATGAGACGTAATCCTCCAATAGATCCACTGGGATAACGCTTGCGAACGGAGCCAACTCTTTGACGACTTCCCCTTCGGTACTCCATTGATCGAGGCTCGCTTTAAGTTTCTCGACCAGTGGCTTCACTTTGTATTTCCGCGCCACCTGACTCATATAGGCGGCCGCCCCAACCAATCGCACAAATGCAAAAGCCTGCTCAGTAGAGGCTGCGTTTCCTTTGGTAATTTCTTGATCCAATCGCTTTACCACCTGGATCTTAACGTCCTTCGGTAGCACCTGCCATAGAACCGGAGCAACAAATTCGATGTTAGAGCGGAGAATAGTCGTCGCGCCGACGTGAACATACGCGCTGAAAAGACGATTCATGAGCTCGGACTTGTAAACTTCAGGTAGCGCCCCGAACGCGTTTTCAACCGCAATCAGATTGCGGTCGAAATTTTGATCCCCGAGCACTGTCATGTATTCATCGATATCGATGATCGGAGGCGGGTAGTCCGCGTTCAGCACGTACTTCACGCAGTCGTCCATCATGCCCAAAACTTTCAGTATCGAAGGCTCACTACTTTTCGGATGACCGTCGAAAATATGACGCGTTTCCTTTGCATGTTTTAAGAGCTTACTGGCTTC
>DATENK010000462.1:0-7861 GCA_035275085.1 Verrucomicrobiia bacterium
AACACCAGCCCGTTCAAGTTCACTTTCACCTTGCCATCGCTGTCGCCCGCGATGACGCCATTCGCCTCCGGCAACCCTTCGAACTTCCGGGATGCGACGTCGCTGCGTTCAATAATCGCTCGCGGTGACAACACCTTTTGCACAGCAATCACGATCTCCCGTTTACGGACCTCCATTCCGAGCGCCGAGATTTGGATCACCGCAATGTCCTCGTATTTATCGATGATCAAGCCGCTCAGCAAATCCGCTTCGGCATTCACCACGCGAAACGATGTGGCGTCCGGCATCATCTTCCGCCGCAAGGCCAACGCAGCGGCAATGCGCGTTTCAAAAAAGCGTTGGTCGATCGTGATGCGTTCATGCGCAATTACGCGCACGTTGATCTTCGATTGCGCATTGTAAAACCCGATCCCGATAAATCGCTGCCGATGGTCCTTCACCTGCACGATTGCGCCGTTGTCCACCTTGGCGGTCAGTCGATCGATCGCGCTATGATAAATCCAAGGGTGCCCCGCGACCAGGCGGTCGGCCTCACCGCGTTTCAGCAACACCGTCGGCAACGTATCCATAGCCATATCAATAACACACTTTACGCGAGCCAGCCGCTGAGTATCATCGGCTGCGATGACTGACGCGAACGTGCAGGTGCGCCGGGCGACGATCGAGGACATTCCACAACTAATTGCTCTGTCGCAGCAAGAGTCTGCGCCGAGCGTGGACCTGGAAAAGCGCTTCAAGGAATTCCAGGTGGTGCATGGGCCGGGTGGCGAAATCCTGGGTGCGATTGGCTTGCAGATCAGCGGCACTCACGGGCGCTTGCACAGCGAAGCGTTGCTGCGCCCCGAACAATCGGACGCGCTACGGCAAAAACTTTGGGAACGCATTTCGTTGGTTGCGCAGAATTTTGGCCTTGCGCGGGTTTGGATTCAAAACGCCGCGCCGTTCTGGCATACGATCGGATTTGCGCCAGCCAGCGGCGAAGTGATGTCGAAAGTTCCAGCGGATTTCGCGGGCGGCAGCGGCAACTGGTCCACCCTCCAGCTCAAGGAAGAAGGCCCGGCGATAACTTCCATCGATAAAGAATTCGCGATGTTCCGTGAAGCCGAGCGCGAGCGGACTGAAAAAATGTTTCGGCAGGCGCGCGTCTTGAAGATGCTTGCGGGGGTAGTCGCAGTAGCTGTATTCGCACTGGTTGCCGTGTGGGCGTTCCTCTTCTTCAAGAATTACCGGGGACGGCAGCAGCCGCGCTAAACGATTTGAAGTACGCCAGACTACGCGGCTTGTGCCGCGACGCGCGCAACGGTTTCGTTCAATTCAGTCACGCGTGGAGGCTTGCTCAACACAGCATTCACGTGAGACATGACTCCTTCTTTTTCGTCGAGCATGGCGCCCCAACCGGTCAGCAGGATCACGGGCGTGTCCGGTGAGTTGCCTTTGATGCGCTCGGCCACCTGGCGGCCATCCACGTACGGCATGCCCAAATCGGTAATAACTACATCGAACGGCTTGCCGTCGGTGCGTGCTTTTTCGAAGCGATCGAGGCCGGCCTGGCCGCCGTCCGCGGTTTCGACGAGGTGCTTCGAATATTCGAGCAACTCCTTGAGCAGTTCGCGCAAGAGCGGCTCGTCGTCGATGCACAGAATGCGCAGCGGCTTCGGCGGCACTGGAATTGAGGAGGGTTCGCTGTGGCTCGATGCAGGTGCTTGCCGCACCGGAAATACCAGGCGAATAGTCGTGCCTTTGCCGGGTTCACTCTCGATTTGGATGCTGCCGTCGTGGCGTTCCACCGTTCCGTAAACCATGGCCAGACCCAGTCCCGCACCGCCACGGCTGCGCTTAGTCGAAAAGAAGGGCTCTAGACAGCGTTGTCGCGTCTTTTCGTCCATGCCGATGCCGTTATCGCGCACTTCGAGCATGATGCGATCCGGCGCCTTTCCGTCGGCGCTCTCGGGCGCCATGTGCAGGCCGCGTGTGGTTATTTGAATCGACCCGCCCTGCGGCAACGCATCCACCGCATTGAGCAGAATGTTTGTGAGCGCTTCGCGGATTTCGCTTTCGTTCGCGTACAACGTGGGTAGACCGGCCGTGAGGTCGGCTTGGACCTGCACAAGTATCCCCTGCCCTTGCGGAATATCGCGCCAGCGGGGGCTGGTGAGATCCACGACTTGCTGTGCGACGCGATTGAGATCGACCGCCTTTAGTTGTTCGTTGTCCTCACGGCGGCGATAAAATTCGCTCATGCGCGCGACGATTTGCGCGATGTCCTCTGCCGAAGTGCGGATATGATTGAGGTTCTTTTGCGAAAGCCCATCCAGGTTCTCGGCTTTGGCGAGGATCAATTCCGAAAACGCCAGGATCGGCGAGAGAGCGTTATTGATGTCGTGCGCGATGCCGCTGGCCATTTGGCCGAGCGCCCGCAAGCGTTCCTGCTGCACCACCGAATGCTGCGTCTGCCGCAATTCTTCGTACGCTTTCTGCAAATCGACGCGCAAGCCCGATTGGGCGAAGACACTTTTGTTCTGCTCTTCAACCGTGAGCATCTTCATCTGCAAGGCTTCCTTCTCCGTCTTCACGGATTGGATCTGTTGCCGCATCTGTTCGTTGGTGTAGCGCGCTTCCTCCAACACGAGCACGATCATGCTGACGGCGATGAAGAGTTGCAGGACGGCCGACACAAGGAACCCGACGCTGATGAGCGGAGCGTAACGCTGCGAGAAAGGATAGGTGGCCAAGTACACGCCCCACAGGAAAAAGCCCAGGAAGAGCATGCCTACTCCAACGAATTGCCGGCGTTTGCGCAAACGATAGAAGCTGACGCCGGCGAACATGCTGGAAAGGCCAATCAGCGAGAAAATGGGCATTTGAATCAGCAGGGGGTCTGAAACCACCGATGGCGCCACGTAACTCCAGGTAAGCAAAAATCCCATGAACAAGCCGAAAAGGCTTTGCCGCGCTTTGATCTCGAGGAAATGCAAACTTCCCCACAACAGGAAAATGGCTGAGATGCCCACGCACCATTGGCGGATAATGTGCAGCCAGGAGTCCGGCTTGGAACTCGGCGCGGTGATTCCGAGCGTGAGCCACAGCGCGTAGAACAACCACGCTGCCGTCCAGATCGTGAAGTAGTTTCGCTTGGTGTACCGGTTCAGGTAATAGAAGAGCACCACCAGCACCCAGATGCTGAGCAGCGAAACAATCAGCGCCCCGCGCAAATATTCGCGGGGAAAAATCAGGTCAAATCCAATTTCGCCCACTTCCTGCGTTCTCCTGCGGTATAAATAATTAGTTCTTACCCGGGCCGTTTAGCCGCCCTAAAAGGCTATCGGTCAGCCTTTCCGCAGACTGAAGCAGGAATCCTCCACCCCGGAGAACTGCGTGATCCGGAGTTCGCAGGGGGTGTGTAGGTCGTTAGGGGCGTTAAGAGCCCCTTAAACATTGGCTACAATGCATATTCCCAGGCCGTTAGGAGCCCGTTAGGGGGGCGTTAGCAACTCGTAAGGCACTACCTGTCTACGCACGTGTGGGAAAGAAAATGATAGGAAAAGAAAAATGGTCGGGGCGGTGAGATTTGAACTCACGACCTCGTGTACCCGAAACACGCGCGCTAGCCAGGCTACGCTACGCCCCGACAAGGGAGGTGCAAAGTGCCTGTAAGGAGATTGAAAATCAACTCGATTCTCACCAATTCTCGGCCTTCGACTCGCGGGTAGTGAGATCCGCGACGGCGCGGCGGGGCTCCTTGCCCTGGTAAAGCATGGCGTAGACTTCGTCGATAATGGGGGTCTCGGCGCCGAGCTTGCGTGCGAGTTGCCAAGCGGCGCGGGAAGTCGGGTAGCCTTCGGGAGGTGACGCGGCGGTGATCGTCTGGAGTTTTTCGCCGCGGCCGACGCGCTCGCCGAAGGCGCGGTTGCGGCTCAGGCGGGAGTAGCAAGTCGCGGTGAGATCGCCAAGGCCGCTGAGGCCGGAGAAAGTTTCCGCGCAGGCGCCGACGGCTACACCGAGCCGGCGAATCTCGACGATGCCCCGGGTGATGAGGGCGGCTTTGGAGTTGTCACCGAACCCGAGGCCATCGCCAGTGCCAGCGGCGATGGCGACCACGTTCTTGAGCGCGCCGCCCAACTCCACGCCGAGCGGATCGCTGTTGGTGTAAACGCGGAACCATGGGCGATGGAAAACTTGTTGCACCTTTTGAGCGGCTGAGGAATCGCTGCTCGCAGCGACAACGGCGGTCGGCACATTCATCGCAACCTCCAGGGCGAAGCTTGGGCCCGATAAGGCGACCGGAATGGCCCCTGGAACAACCTCGCGCGCAACGCCGCACATAGTCAGGCCGGTGTCGAATTCAATGCCTTTCGTTGCGCTGACCAAAACGCCGCGATAACTCGAAATATTTTTGCCCGTCGCTCGAAAAGCTTTGGAGGGAACCGCCATTAGGACGCAATCCGTGTTCGCAATCGCCTGGCAAAGATCGGGTTGAAATTGGATTGCTGTCGGCAGACTGACGCCGGGCAATAGTTCATTCGCGTGATGGGCGGCGATTTCTTCGAGTTGGTCCGCACGATGGCTCCAGAGGGTCACGCCGTGGCCGTTCTCGCAGAGGATTTTCGCCAGCGCACTTCCCCAGGCGCCCGCGCCGAGTACGGCGACGTTCACGACTGGGCCTCTCGCGGTTTACCGAAACGGTGTTCGGTGCCCTGCATAAGGCGCTGGATATTGGAGCGATGCTTGTAAATGGCGAGCGCGGCCATGGCACTGGTCACGATCGTGAGCGCGAGGTTCTGCCCCGTGAGCCACGTCGCAAAAGGAAGTGCGAACGACGCGCAGATTGACGCAAGCGATACATAACGGGTGAACGCAAAGACGATGATCCAGATGCAAGTGATAATGATTAGTGCACCGGGCACCAGTGCAATGAGCACGCCAGCAGAAGTAGCGATGCCTTTGCCGCCGCGGAAACGCAGCCAGCAAGTAAAGTTGTGGCCCATGATGGCAGCGAGACCGGCGGTGATGCGGAGGGCGTCAGGTTCTGCCACGTGGGTCGGAAACCATGCGGCAATCAAACCGGGAACCCACGCGGATGCGACGTAGCCTTTCAGGGCGTCGATAATCAGGACGATGATGCCCGCTGGTTTGCCGAGCACCCGGAAGACATTCGTCGCGCCGATATTGCCGCTGCCGCTCTGGCGAATGTCGATGCCGCGCATGCGTCCCGCCAGGTAACCGGTAGGGAGCGAGCCCAACAAGTAACCAATCAGCGCCGCTACCGCGTAGGTGGTAAGTTCCACGACCGGAATCTAGGATTGGGGGCGGGAAAGTTCAAAGGTGAAAATATGACGCGTGGACAGCCGGCTATCAACCGATTTGGGCTGCGGTGTCGCCGCTTCGCTCTGCCACCGCAGGCCAAATATGCCAATTACCAATCCACCACAGAGCCATCGTTCACATCGTAAGTCTCGCGGTTCATCCAGTCGTGGTCGCGTTTGGCGGCGATCTGGGCTTCATCGAGTTCGATGCCGAGGCCAGGCTTGGTCGGAATGGCGACGTAACCGTTTTCGATTTTAAAAGGTTCTTTCAAGTAGCCTTCGCCTAGCGTGACTTGTTCCTGGCAAAGGAAGTTGGGAATGGACGCGGCGAGTTGCAGTCCGGCCGCGAGCGAAATCGGCCCGAGCGGATTGTGCGGCGCGATGGTGGCGTAATAGGCCTCGGCCATGCCGGCGATGAGCCGCGCTTCCATAATACCGCCCGCGTGACAAAGATCGGGCTGAAGGATGGTGGCGGCGCGCTTTTCCAGAATTTCGCGAAAACCCCATTTGGTGAAAATGCGTTCGCCGGTCGCGATTGGGAGGTGCGTGCCGCGCGCGATCTCGGCCATGGCGTCGACATTCTGGCATTGAACGGGTTCTTCAATGAACATGGGCTGATAGGGCTCCAGGGCCTTGATAAGTAATTTAGCATTTTGCGGACTGATGGCCCCGTGGAAATCAATGCCGATGTCGGCGTCCTTGCCACCGGCCTCGCGAAGCCCGGCGAAAGCTTCGGCGGCTTCCTCGACGAATTTTTGCGAGGCGACGACGCCGGACTGCGTGGAGTTCTTGATCCCGGTTTTGAAGGCAGTGAAGCCCATGTTTTTGCGTTGACGGACCATGGCGGGATTATTGCCGACGTGCGCATAGACCCGCACACGATCGCGCGTGGGGCCGCCGAGCAATTCGTACACCGGCACGCCGAGCAACTTTCCTTTGATGTCCCAAAGCGCCTGCTCGATGCCGCTGAGCACGCTGGTGAGGATCGGGCCGCCGCGATAGAACGCGTGGCGATACATGGCTTGCCAGTGATGAACAACGTTGCGGGGGTCGCGGCCGATCAGCCAGGGCGCAAGTTCCTCGACGGCGGTAGCGCAGGTTTTGGCGCGACCTTCGAGGATGGGTTCACCGAGCCCGACGATGCCTTCGTCCGTGTGAACCTTCAGGAACAAATAGCGCGGCTTGACGAGGAACGTTTCGAGACGGGTGATGCGCAACTTGCTTTTGAATTGCGGCGGCTTGCCCTGCATGCGGGGCGGAATGGCGTTGGTCAGCAGCGGCTCACTGTCAGCGGCTTTGGCGCCGACAGCGCTTGCGGCTACGGTCGTTGCGAGATTGCGCAGAAAATTCCGGCGAGCGACTTGCGGCGGTTTCATAGACCAGACTATTAAACCGTTCTGCGCCGCAAGTAAATATTACGAGTTGTCAGGCCAGGGTTCCGCAATCTGGTGCAACAATGCCTTGGCTTCGAGCGGCGGCAATTGCGGGCACGACGACAGCAAGCGCGCTACCAAGCCCGCCACATGCGGGACGGCGAAGCTGCTGCCGGTCACCTTCTTTCGACGGCCACCGCACCAGGGCACATCGAGGTCATCGCCGCGCGCGGCAAATTCCACCAGTTGCCCCGCGCGATAATAAAACCTCTCGGGATCGGCGGTGCGCGCGAAGTTCACTGTGATCACGGATGGAAAATGCCCCGGCCATTCGCGCTTCAGGTAATCGTAATTGTTGCACGCAGCGACGATGTGCCGGCCGCGGAGATAAGCCTCATCGATCCAATCTTTGTATTGCAAGACCTGGTCTTCGCGGCCGCAACCGAAGCTGCAATGCAAGATATGGTAGCCGCGATCGAGCGCTTGCCGAACGCCCTCGCGAATAATGGCCGTTCGGGAACGGAGCTGTTCGCCGAGCACGCGGAAACTGCCAAGCTGGGCCTCAGGCGCGAGTTGCCGGAGGATGCTGGCGATTGCCGTGCCATGCCCAAACATGTCCACGCCGCGGCCGGGAACGCAGTTCAACTGCAGACCATCGTCCACGATCGCCAGATCATCGGCTATGCGAAGTCCTTTCAATTCTGGATGACTCGCTTCGATGCCGGAATCGAGCACGGCAATGCGTATACCGCGACCGGTGCCTTCGCGCAGGTACTTTCGGGCCTGTTCGACCGTGAGCCAGTTATTCAATTATGAACTCCAGCCGACTGCGCTCCCCAGCACCCGCAGTTCGATGAGCTGGGCGAGAACCGCGACGGCGCGCTGAATCGCGGTGAGGTGCTTGAATTGAAATCCTGGAAATTCACGATGCTGTATTCCTGGACGCTTGAGTTGAACGCACGAAATCACGCCGCGACAAGCTTTCAAAAAGTGGAAAGGCGCCGCAATTAAGGCACACGTTTCGACCTGCAGGGTTTGATCCAACAATTTGCTCTGATGCGCGTTTTTATAAGCCTCGTTTTCGACGATCGGCTGTTCGCTGGCGAATACCATGCAGATCAGGCCCGCGTTCAGCGGCTGCCGAAACTTGCCAACTATTCTGTCCGCGTCGGGTCCAGTGTTGTA
>DATENK010000463.1:0-7753 GCA_035275085.1 Verrucomicrobiia bacterium
GTTGGATGTAAATATTACATATTTACCAGACGGATGATAATAAGGCGCCCAGGACATCGCGCCGAAATCCGTCAGGCGGCGGACATCGCTGCCGTCCAGCTTCATCGTATAAACGTCGGCGATGACGCCTTTTTCGTCGAAGCGACGCCAAATGATCCGTTGGCTGTCGGGCGAAAAAAATGGACCGCCGTCGTAACCGGGGGACGACGTGAGCCGCCGCTGATCCGAACCATCGGCATTCATGATGTAAATTTCGCCGTAAGAGGAAGGATCGGTGGCGCCTTTCGGCGCGTGACGCAACGAGCAAAATACGATCTTCGTCCCGTCGGGAGAGTATGCGGCTTCGGCGTCGTAGCCCGGTGCGTCGGTCAAGCGCTTCAGGGCCGTGCCGTCGCGCCGGCAACTGAAGATGTCCATTTGATCGTCGTAATCCCATGAGTAGCGGCGGTCCTTGCCGGAGGCGCGAAATTCGAGTTCGGCCTTTTGCTTTGCCTTCGCTTCGGGATCGAGGTGCGTGGACGCGAAAAGTACTTCGTCGGAGTTTGGCCGGAAGAAGGCGCAGGTCGTTTTGCCGACACCGGGCGAGACGCGGTGCGTGTCGCCGGATTCAAGATCCAGAATGTAAATTTGATAGAAGGGATTGTCGGCTTCGCGCTCGCTCTGGAAGATCAGGGACTTGCCATCGGGCGAGAAATAGCCTTCACCGCTGCGTTTCCCTTCAAAGGTGAGCTGGCGCACGTTTTTCAGAAAAGCGGATTCGTCGCCGGCTGCGACGGCGGCGCAGGCCAGCGTCAGCATCAAAGAATGGATCAAGCGAACCACCTTATCTGCATAACCGATGGGCGAGGTTTGAACAAGGCCGGGCCGCGGCTGTCGAATCATCGAGCTTTTATTTCCATGAGCGATAGGCATTTGAATCGCCGCGCTTTTATTAAAGGGGCGGCTGTACTTGGAACCGGCGTTTGGCTCGGAATTGGCCGCGGCTTTGCGTCGAGCAAGTCGGCCAACGACAAGCTGAACATCGGTATCATCGGCGTTGGTAATCGCGCCGAAGCGAACATTTCGGGCGTGAAGGGCCAGAACATTGTGGCGCTTTGCGACATCGATGAAGATTATTTGCGCAGCGCCGCCGAGGATTTTCCGAAAGCGAAAACGTATACCGATTTTCGCAGATTGATCGAGCAACCGGGCATCGACGCGGTCGTGATCAGCACGGCCGATCACACGCACGCCGTGGCGACGCTGATGGCGCTCGACGCCGGCAAGCATGTGTATTGCGAAAAGCCATTGACGCATACGGTGCATGAAGCGCGTGCGGTTGCGACGGCTGCGGCAAAAACGAAACTGGCGACGCAAATGGGCACGCAAATTCATGCCAGCTCGAATTACCGGCGCGTCGTGGAGCTCATTCAGACCGGCGCCATTGGCACGGTCACTGAGGCGCATGCCTTCTGCCACAAATCCTGGGGCGGAGGTACGCAGGCGACCGAGGGGCAGCCGGTACCGAAACACATTCATTTCGATGTGTGGCTCGGTCCCGCGCCCGTTCGGCCTTATCATTCGCAATACCTTCCGGTGAATTGGCGGAAGTGGTGGGACTTTGGCGGCGGTACGCTGGGCGACATGGGCTGTCATTATCTTGATCTTGTGCATTGGGCGCTGGGGTTGCGGCATCCCAAAACGATTGAAGCGCAGGGCCCGCCGCTCAATCCTGAAATGACTCCACCATGGCTAATTGTTAATTACGAATATCCGGGTGTAAAGGTGGGCTGGTACGATGGCGGCAAAAAGCCGAAAATTATGACCGAGAGCGACATCCCGAATTGGAAAGCCGGGGTCCTGTTCGTCGGCACCAAGGGCATGCTGCTGGCGGATTACACGAAGCATCGCCTGCTGCCCGAATCACGCTTCGCCGATTTCAAAGCGCCGGCACGGACCATTCCCGATTCGATCGGACATTACGATGAATGGATCGAAGCATGCAAAAGCGGCAGCGCGACGACTTGCAATTTTAATTACGCGGGCGCACTCAGCGAAGCAGTGCTGCTTGGCAATGTCGCTTATCGCGCCGGCCATAAGATCGAGTGGGACGCTGCGAACCTCCGCGTCACGAATGATCCCGGCGCGATGAACTTCGTCAGCCGCGAGTACCGCAAAGGCTGGGCAGTTTAGCGTCGTTCGACGAGAAAGACCCAGGGTTCGGTGTCCGTAACGGCGGGGGTGGTCCACGATTTTTCCACCATGACAGGCTTCATGGTTTGCGATTTGCCGCTGCTCGGATCGAAGCGCTCTACCGCGTACCGGCCCTCGGCAAGCTGGACGGTTGCCGTGCCGCCTTGCCGTAAATAGATCACATAACGGTGTCCGGGTTCAGCGAGGCAGAGCGCGGCAGCCAAGCGTTCGCCTTTTTCGGCTACCGGCAGCGCTTTGCTCTCGCCGGTCACAAGTTCAGGATGTGGCTCGAGCTTCCACCATTCAAACTTTTCGAAGAACGAGCGCAAGCGGCCGTAGCCTTCGAGCATCGTCATGGCATTGTTGCCACGGCCCGTGATCCACCCGCCCATGCCGGCGATGTTCGCGCGCTCGCCCGTCGTCTGGTACCCGCCGGCCATGGTCATCTCCCAGGCGAGGCGCACGCGCGTTTCCGCGATGCGCGCCGGCCAAATGCGCTTCTCGCCCCAGGGATAAGGATAGTGGTCCTCGTAACCATATTCCTCGTTCACGATGGGCAAGGGGCGGCCGGTCGCAGTTTGGGCCTGGCGCGCTTTGAGCATGAAATCATACGCGCCGTGTTCGTCCCAACTTTGAAAAATTACATAATCGACCCACGGTTGATTCCCGAACGGAAACCGGCTGGTCCCGTGAACGCTCGTCACGTGATCATAGGGGTCGGCTTCCTTCACCAAAGCGCCCATTTTGGCGACCCACGGTTCGTTGCGGCAAAGGTTCCATTCGTTGACCACGTCCCACCACACATTCGCAAACGCCGCGAACCGCGCGATGCAATATCGGTAATAGCGCTGCTCGTCGACATTGCCTGTGTTTCCTTTGAAAGGGTCCACACCTTTGTCGGCCACATCGAGCGCAAAGATCAACGAGACCTGGAGATCGCGCTTGTTGGCATGTGCAAGCATTCGCTCGGCTTTCCTGAAATGTTCCAGGTTAAAGCGCGTCACATCGTAGCCGGGATTTTGAATATCGTGTGGTCGCGCTGCGGGCCACGGTTCCAGGCGGAATTGGAAGGCATCATCGCTGACCACCATCGGCTCCTTCCAGCGCATGCCGCTGGTCGTTCGCGCACTGAGCGCCGAGCGGATGCGCGTGACTTTCAATCGCGCGAGCCGGTCGATGCTCTCGCGAATCACGCGTTCATCCGTAAAGCCGAGCAACCAATAAGCTGTCGTGCCGTTGTAAAAGAAGTGGTCGCCGGTGCCTTCCCATACGAAATGCGTCGGATGCTCTTTATCCACTCGCACCATTCCTTTGCGCCGGCCCGCCCTGGCTGCGAAAGTGCCCGTATGCCGCTGCTCTTCTCCAACGGCCTTGTAAGTCACTGAATAAGTGTGCTTACCGGCTTTCGCCGGCATGAAGCGGATACGGAAGAGCGATCCATCATCACTGTCGCAAAAGCCATCGACGCGCACCGGGGTGTCTCCTTCGTGCGCAAATTCGCCAACGACTTCCGCCTCGATGAACGGATTGCCCGCGGGTGCGTTCGAGACGCTAAGCGTCACCTCAACAAAGTCAAAGCGGTCGATGCTCTTGTCCGATTGCTCGAACCGGATGTTTGCCGCAGGCAAGGAGATGGCAAGCAGTTGTGATAGGAGAAAGAGGACTTTGATGCGCATCAGGCGAGATTTACTGGTTTCCCAAACATCTTTCAACCGCGCCGAAAGTATGAATTTGCCCGTTCCCAGGGGCCTTAATGGCTTCTACTGGTATTCATCCTGCTCAGTGCGGCGGGAGTGTTTGAGGGTACAGACGCTGGAGCAGGCTCTTCAGTTTTTGGCGTAAGCCGCCGATGGAATGAAGAGAGAGGCAGGCTTTATTCAAAGCCGACGCGGTTTTTTTTACCCGGAAACCCTGAGCAACTATGAAATCGATTCGAGCGTTCTTTCGGACGGGACTCATTTTTTGCCTGGCTTTATTCGCCAGCAGCGCCCTTGGCCAAAACCCATTGGTTGGTACGAACACGCCGGGTACCGCGCGCAATTTCACGTTCAGCATTGTACCGGGCGTGACGAACTTCCAGATGATCCTGAGCAATACCCCGACGGTGTTCTCGCATCTCCTCGTAAAGCGTGGCTCAGCCCCAACCGACACGGATTATGAGTATTCGTCCACGTGGGACGGGTCGACAAACAGTATCTTCCTGGAGACGCCCGAAGTGGCGGTGACGAATTTTTATATCCGAGTGCGGACGCCGGCGAACTCACTGACTCATTCTTTTACAGTATTGCTCAGAACTAATTCAGCCCAGTACAAGACTTCGCTCAAGCCAGTGACGAAACCGCTAAGCTCGGGGATCGTGACGGCGTGGATTACGAATGCAGGGCGGCATTATTACCGATTTGAGATGCCGACGAACCTGGCGTGGCAGGTCCTGGTGGATTCGACGAACACAGTGCAACCACACGTCTACCTGCTCACTAACGGATTGCCGAGCGAGACGACTTACATCAAGCGGAGCATCTCGCTGACGAATGACGGGTTTGGATTATCGGACCTGGAATCGGTGGCCGGCACATACTACCTGGGATTGTTCTCCGATCCGACGCCGGTGACCGACGTGCGTTATACGTTGCGGACGCGGGCAGTAACCTTGACCCCGCTCGCGTGGGACCCTGGGACAACGCACGATGGGACGCTGGCGTATACGAACACATCGGGGGCGACGAACGATTATTACTTCAAGATCACGACAATCAATTCGCCGGTGGGCGCGTGGCGGACCGCGCTGAAGGTAATTTCCGGCGAAGCGGACTTGTATATGAGCCGCGGGACATTGCCGACGCCGCCAAATTGCGATTATCGTTCCACACGCGTGGGCTCTGACGGCTTCGTGCTGTCGTCGTCGCAATTCAATTCGAGCGAGGACTGGTACATCATGGTGCGGGCGTGGACGAACAGCCAATGGACGCTGGTGAGCGGGACGCCTTACGTGCAAGACCTGGGGGTGGTGGCCGCGGATGGATCGAGCGGGAGCGGGAACGTACCGATGGGCCCCGAAGGCATGCGGTTTTTCCGGACGTCGATGCCGACGGACGCGCTGGCATGGCGGCTTTGGCTGAACGGGTCAAACTACAGCATTCTGGTAAAAAAGACGGGCGTGCCGCTGGTCAATTCCTTTGAGCTATCGAATTCGGTACAGATGCTAGTGGTGCCGCCATATCTGATTGGAGCGGACCAATACTTTGTGGGTGTGGTCGGTAACCCGGGAGCGAACGTGAATCTGGATTCGCGCGCGCAACCGATCGTGGATCTGCCGTACGATTCGAACACAGCCCATAGCAACATGGTGAATACGTATGGGTATGTAACGTATCGGGTGCAAGTGCCGCCGGAGCGGATCGCGTGGCAAATCAGCACGCCGACGACGAACGGCAATCCGAACGTGGCCATCCGGCGTAATCTGGTACCGAACGAGAGTTACAATGACGCTTTCTCCGAACAGCCGGGTCTGATTACCGACAGCGTGGTCCTGGTACCGCCGACCCTGAGCGATGGGACGTTTTACATCACGGTTTATGGAACCAATAAATTCCATTACATGCTGCAAAACGGCACGCCGGTAATCACGGACATCAACTATGTAAGCCAGACCGTGAACGATGATACCAACCGCGTGGGATGGCGGTTTTATCGCGCGGCGGACATCAACCAACAACTCGGAAGCCTGGGCTGGGAGTTGTTTCTGACGAACGCGCCGCCCGGCACGCGAATCGCATTGCGTCGAAACGGCGCGCCGAGCATTTGGAGTTCGCGCCAGCCGAACCTGTCACTGTCGAACGCGTACGATTACATCAGCGTATCGGATTACCTGCAAAGGCCGGCTAACGCTTTGGATATCTGGTACGTCGGCATCTATAATCCCTCGAACGCATTGGGCGCGTTTACATTGTACACGCGCGAACTGGTGGCCGACGCGTTCACCGGCGATGCCCAAACAAAGACGCGCTCGAACGTGCTCCCCGATCGTTGGGAGTTCTTCCGGGTGACGATTCCATCGGACGTCCTGGGTTGGGACATTCGGGTAACGAATGTCGTGTCCGGAAATCCGCGCGTGGTGGTGCGAAAGGAAGCGCTGCCGACGTTCATCGGGAACAGTTCGTGGAGTCCGAGCACGGCGACATCGTGGCCGAGCGGGCAGCAATGGGCGCCCACATGGGATTGGACACGACGACTGTTTGCGTCCGACACCGTGACCAGCGAGGAAGGGCGCATACTCATGATGGGCATGGGCCGGCCGCTTGATGCAGGCGTGTATTACGTGGGGGTGCTCAGCACTAATGCGACGCCGGCCACTTACACGTTGGTGAATCGGTTCGTCGGTCCCGGTTACTCGATTCCGGTAGTGGACCTGGATTTCTATGGCGGCCAGGCGACGGGGACGGTGGGTCCGCGCGAAGCGGCATACTACCGCGTGATCATGCACAGCAACGCGCCGAGTTGGAAAGTGAAGTTGAGCGCGACTTCAGGTGACGTAATGCTCGTCGTTTCCACCAACAAGGTGCCGCATCTCGAAGCGGAGAAGCGCGTGCAGAAAAGTTTTTCGACGCGGGACGAACATTTTGTGCTGCTGCCGACGCCGCCGGAGGACCAACTGTGGGAGGGAACGAATTATCTGGTGGTGATTGGCGAAGGACAGAACCCGACCAACGCGAACCGCATCGGCGTGGGCAACAGCACGTTCACGATCCAGTCGGTAGGCGCAATGGCGGAAATGAATCTAGGGTTGCTGAGCACTGCTGATATCGTGGTGAACGACGCGCTGGATGGCGGTGAGACGAAGGGATATTACTTTGCCACCTCGCCGGACCAATGGGGATTTTGGATGACGTTCGAGGATATCGTCGGAACGCCCGTCATGGTGATCGGCGGCGGGTATTATCCGGATCCCGGCGAGGACAATGGCTATACCCAGGACCTGTACGGCAGCATCGGCGGCGGCGGCGGGTTGGCCAGCGGTTATGGGATCACCTCTTTTGGCACGCTGCCCTATGAAGCATTCGTAATCAAACCGCGGTTTAACCCGGCAAACACATGGTCAAACGCGAGCTACACCGTGCGCATCAAGGAAATTCAGCCCGAACCGATCGCGTTTGACGGAGGCGTGGTGCACCTCGACAACATGGACCCCGACCGGGCGCGCTATTTCCTGTTGACGGTGCCGACGGACGCGATGGGATGGGATGTGCGAATCACGAATGTGACCAGCGGATCACCGATCCTTGTGATCGCGCGCGAAGCGCTGGCGGGCATTCCTTACGGCGGCGGCGCGACCTATGGATTTTTCCCAACGCCGTTTGTGAGCAGCCAATGGTTCGTGGGTGCGCGATGGGGCGCGAGCAAAGATTGGACGGAACGCTCTGGTTCGCCGACCGGGTTCAGCGAAGATAACCGCATTCTGGCGATGGGCATGAATCGCCCGCTTCGCCCGGGGCGATATACGATCGCGGCCGACAGCTTCAGCACGGCGCGTATTACGTGCGATATCGTGACTCGTGGCATCGGACCCGGCTACACCATTCCG